>JAGRAL010000112.1 GCA_020434605.1 Bdellovibrionales bacterium | reverse complement strand
GTTTTTCGCACCACCTTCAGAAGAAGGAGGCATTTATCGCATTAAAAGTAGCGGCTAGTATGGATGGAGCTATTGCTGATCACAATAAAAAAAGTCAGTGGATTACCTCTGAGGAATCCAGAAGCCATACACATTTTTTAAGATCTAGATATCATGCTATTTTAGTAGGAAAAAATACGATCATAGAAGATAACCCAAGTTTAAATGTCAGACACGCAATGTTTCCAGAGCACCGAAACAAGGTTTTGATTTTAAACACGGATTTGGATGTGTTGCCTAGTATTGTAGAGAGAAAAGTTTATAAATTAAGAAAGCCAGAGGACATTATTTTTATCAGCTCACTATCTAGCGCTAAGTCTTTAGAGCCAGTGGGGGAGCATTTGTTTCGTGATACAAAAACGGGAGTCTTGGTTTTACCACTAGAAGAAACAAAATTAGGTTTAAATTTACAACAACTAAAATCACTTCTACCAAAAATTGGAATTTATGATGTTATGGTAGAGGGTGGGGCTGTAACATATTCTAGTTTTATTGAGCAAAATGCTTTTGATCACATTTACTTGTTTCAGGCTCCTATTTTACTAGGCGGTGAAGAGTCTATGCTTTGGACGTCTAATTTTTCTAAGACTATAGATGACAAAGTGGATTTAAAAATTATGAGTACCAAAAGACTAGGTGTGGATATCTTGGTGCAATTATCTAAGAAGTAAGTCTTTTACAATCGCTGTATTGTTTTCGACAACAAATTGAATATCAAAATTATAAAACGCAATTTTGTAATCGTCTTTATAGGGTTTTTCTTTGTAAACGACGGGCCTTGGATCTAGTGACAAAATGTTTGATATAGCTTCTTTAAGATTTAAAGAGTGGTTGTATTCTTTTCTGATATCATTCTCAAAGTGCTTTATTTTTTCTTCTAAAGAAGAGGTGATCTCTACTGATAAACGGTTTTGGTTTTTATCTAATGGCCAAGTGGCTGTAGCATCTTTAATAGAGTCGGTATGGGGTAAATACGGTTTGATATCTAGTATCGGAGTTTGATCTACCAAATCTATGCCATCTACTAATAAGTAATCTTTGGTACATTCCAGTAGCCTTACAACAGAAAGGCCAATGGGGTTTGGTCGATGCGGGCTTCTAGTTGCAAAGAGGCCTTTTTTTTCACCGTCTAGCATTGGTGGGTGTACTTTGGATTTTAAAACTTTGTTCGTGTTTTGATCAAACCACCAAACAAGCCAGATATGACTAAAATCCTTAAGACCATCTAGCATAGAGGTAATATCATTTTGATTTTGAAAAATGATCTTACCCAAACAACCCTTAGCAAGGCCAGCCTGCCTTGGGGTACCAAATTTTTGTGGAAAGCATGTCTTAGCAAGGCCAATACTTTCTATTTGGAATTGTGTTGGCATTTGTCCTCAGGTTTTACTTTTTTAAGTAAGCGAATACTGTTTTGTACAATTTTTTCCCAAACCACTAATTCTCTACTGCTAGGAGCAGCTCTTAGAACCATATTGCTAAGGATGCTGGCTATGCTTTTAGTAGGGTGGCTTACATCTTGTCCAAGTAGCTCTAACCACTCTTTTACGCTCTTAGAGTTAAACTCAATCTTTGTGCTAGGTTTAGAAATTACATTGTCAAAGCCGCTCATCAAGAGTGGCTTTTTTAAGAAATCTTGCGTGATGTATAGTGCTAACAAGGCGGCATGTCCTAGGTTTAAGCTGCCCATTTTTCCATAGACTGGTAGTTGCGCTTGAAAGTTAATGAGCTCTAAGTCTGCGGCATTAAGGCCGTCATCTTCGGGGCCTAAGAATAAGTAGATGTCATCTTGCCAGCTATCAGCTGGGATCTTGGTTTTAACATGATCTAGTAGGTCGGTGAGTTGTGGAACGGGTCTGTTTTTTCCACCCCTACGAGTAAAAGCTATTCGCAAACCGCTACCGTGTGCCTCGTAAAAGTCATCCCAGGTGGCGTATATTTTTGTGTTTTTTAATGACTCCTGTGCGCCGGCTGCTCTTTGATGAGCTTCGTGTTCATTGATATCACATTGTGGCGCAATTACTATTAGGCTATCTGCTCCCATATTACCGCAAGCTCTCGCGCAAAAACCGACATTGCTTGGATAAATAGGTCTAACTAAAACTAAGTGTAATTTTGTATTCATATAACTAATTCGGGTGCGAGTTTTATACTATCTAAAATATGTGTAGATAATTCTGGGTTGGCATCCGCCACGTTTTTAAGATGAGTAAGAATAGATCCATGCCATTTTGGTGGCGTAGGAAGTTGATGCGAAAGCTCAAGTAACTCTACAAATAAAAGCCAGTCACTAGGAAAATCTCTAGAAACAATTTTATAAAGATCTTCGCATCTTTCTTCTAGTGTTTGTGGGCTTAATTTTTTACTTAAAAATGCTTTTCTTACATCGGCTACCTTACTGTATTGTAAAAAAAGTCGCTTTTCTTTTTCAGTTGGCTTTGGTGTAGGAATAGCAACGGCCTTAAAATTTTCGATCTCACCGTAGCAAGCATGATCAGCGGGACCACCAAAAACAGAAGATACATACGTGCCAATACCTAAGTCAAAAGTGCCCCACTCGGGTTTAAATAAAACTTCTTCACCATGAGTAAGTGTACATTCGGTAAAGGTAAAAAAAAGGTTCTTTCCATTTTTTTGAAATACTTCAGTAAGTACACCACTTAATTGAATGCCTGATTCAAAAGAAATATTACAAACTTTTCCAGATTGAAATCCTAAATCATGCAGGCTTTTCATATCTAATAAAGACAAGCAAGTTTGAGAGCCGATTACATTTCCAATGATTGTTGAGTAACCGTGCTGGTGATATTCTTTTTCGTGTCCTGGTAGTTGCCTGTTATCAAAACTCAACTGGCATGGGCCTTCAAATCGTATGTAGTATGGCTTTAAATCCTTCACTCGGTATTCAGCCAGTTTACCAGATATTTGAAGGCCAGAGTTAAGTTCAACGGTGTTAACCGTTTTTGCACGCTTAGCTTCACTTAAGCCGGTCTCTCCGCCAGTGATATAACTAAAGGTAGATCCCATTTCAGTAAGAACTTTATTAAGATGGGCAAAGTCTTTAGCTACAAATAATTGAGGTTGCTCTTCGGTGATATCAAATGCGTAATCGATGCACTCTACACTGAGAGGGATTTTTTTTACTTTTTCTGATAAAAAGTTTTTGCTCTCACTGATAGATGATAATAAGCCCGCACCATAGATTTTAGGATTTTTAATATCTCCGATAAGCCCATACTCGGCTGTCCACCAATACAGGCGACTTACCTTTGTGGCCTCAGACACATAGGTTACGTTTGCAATAGCAGTCTCTAAATTTTTAGTAGCAGCTTGTACTTGTTCAGTCGTGGAGCCAGGACTTTCTTTAACATCAGACAGCTCACGAATGGCTTGGTAAATGGCAAAGTCCTCGCTACTGATAATACATTTTTTAGAAATTTGTGCATAGCTATGCAGGTATTCAGCAAAGTCAGGGTGTGGTAAATAGGTAGCATGTCCAGCGGCTTCATGTACGATATCTGGTGCGGGAGTGTACGGGATATGATGTACGCCGCGAATTTCTTTGGCAATAGGTAGGTAACTCATTGCTTGCAGCTCCATAAAGGCGGCAGGAGGTAAAAAGCCGCTTACCGGTACACATCTCCAACCGTAATCTTCAAGCTTACTACTGATTTCACTGATGCTTGGGATTCTGTCGACCTCGATACCAGACTTTTTCATTCCCTCTAAATAAAAGGGATGAGCATGCTTTTCTAAGAAAACCTTAAGCTGGCGTAAAATAAATCTCCATGTAGCGTGCTGTATGGGAGTATACTCATCGCTACTTTGCGCAGCCACATATTGTTTTAAGTGAGCAGGAATATCGTTAAACGCTGTATTCATAAGTAAGATTCATTTTTTAATAAATAATTTTTTACATAATCAGAAACGCCAGTCTCAATTGGCCATTCAGAGACACCGATATCTTGGCTCTTCAGCTTTTTCATGTCTGCCTCGGTAAAGTACTGATATTGTTTTGCAACCGAATCCGGCATATCTATCCAGTCAATCTTTGGTTTTTTATCAATAGCAGTAAAAATGGCATTCGCAAGTTGTAGCCATGTTTGTGCTTTTCCAAAACCCATATTGTAAATTCCTGAGGTCGGCCAATTTTGCAAAATCTGCCATGTCCATCTTGTAATATCTTTTACGTATACAAAATCTCGCATCTGCTCGCCGTCTTTGTATTTTGGATCAAGAGATTTAAATAACTTTAATGAATCTGTTTGCTGGATTTGTAAAAATGCCTTGTATACTAAGCTTGCCATATCCCCTTTGTGATATTCTTGTGGCCCGTAAACATTAAAAAATTTAAGTCCAACCCATTTGCAAGGTAGTTGTTGGTCTTCCATCCATCGATCAAATAGCACTTTAGAATAACCGTACGGATTTAGTGGTGTTAGATCGTGCGAAGAGCTTTCGTCAGAAAAGCCTTTTTCACCCAGGCCGTACGTAGCTGCACTTGATGCATAAATGAATGGAACATTATTATCATTGCAATAGTTGGCAAGGTTTTGTGAGTACATGTAGTTATTGAAGTACAAAAAGTCCATGTCCATTTCGGTAGTAGAAGAACATGCGCCGAAGTGAATGACAGCAGTAATATCTTTTGGATCTAAATCTTCAAGGTAAACAAAAAGTTCGTTCTTAGGAATAAATTCGCTGAAGCGACGACCTACAAGGTTTTTCCATTTGTTTGTAGATTCAAAATCATCGACACATAAAATATCATGTATGCCTTTTTGATTAAGCTCCCAAACCATCGCACTTCCAATAAATCCTGCGGCACCTGTTACGATATACATGTATTCCTCCGTTTGATATAGCTAACATACTTTCAAGTATGGGTCTATCTTTGCGATCTATCTCAACTTGCTGCAAGGCTTCTTGTATAAGAATAGGTACGCTTAAATCTGGGTTTCGTTACGGTTGTTTCTGTAGTTTAAAAGAATTTGTTTGGCATCATCTAGAGTGATGCGTTTTACGCGAGCTAATAGATTTTGTAGGTCTATTTGGACTGGCAATAATTCTTCTGGGCCAGCACCTGCTGCTAAGGCTAAGTTTGTGGCATGCAACTTCATATGGCCTTCTACAACACCAACGGTACTTAAAGCTTTAAGTGCGCCCAAGTTTTGTATTAAGCCAACTGCGGCTACCACACCAGCCAGTTCTTCAGCACTTGTCACAGCTAACATGCGAAGTCCTAGTTGAGCCGTTGGATGTATTTTAGTAACACCACCAACAGTTCCAACTACAATAGGCGCTACCAATCTACCTACAAGTGTTGTTCCTTCAAGTTTCCACTCAGTGATCGAGCGGTACTTACCACTTCTAGTGGCATAAGAGTGTACTCCTGCCTCTACGGCACGCCAGTCATTTCCACACGCAATTAAGACCGCATCAATACCATTTAATACGCCTTTATTGTTTGTCGCAGCTCTGTAAGGATCAACGATAGCAAATCGTGATGCTTCTTCGATCCCTTTTCCAAGGGCGGGGTCGATGTTGTGAATTTCTACAATAGCTTCTGTTAACTTTGTATCTACCAGATTTGATAAAATACATAGGTTAACAGTTTCACCTGTTATTCTTTCTACTTGTGGTTTCAGAGCTTCGCAGGCTTGATTGATCAAATTTGCACCCATGGCCTCACAAGGGTCACAGTAGATATGAATCACAAGCATTTTGTCGTCAGAACCATCTTCGCGGTCTAACTCACGAACCTCAAGATCACGAACTCCGCCGCCTCTTGCAACAAGCCCTTTTACAACTTGGTTAGCCATTGCAATTAAATGTTCTTTGTTTTTTAAGATTAAGTCTTTACTAGCTTCAAAGTTTTTTGCTTTTGCAATTTGAATTTGGCCAATGATGTTTTTTCCTAAAGATCGGGTAGTGATCTTACCTTGCGAGCGCACCCACTTTGCTGTTTTAGAAGCGGCAGCAATAATTGAAGTTTCTTCTACAGCCATTGGAATGATGTAGTCCTTACCATTGATATTAAAGTTAGTAGCTACGCCCATCGGCAATTGAAAATAACCAATTACGTTCTCAACTAAGTGCTCGGCAAGATCTATGTCTTTAATTCCACCGTTTTTTAAAAATTGAACTTCTGATTTAGTAAGAGCGCCTAATTCCAGCAAACGCTGGTAGCGCTCGTTTAGGTTGAGCTTAGAAAATCCGCTCATTAGCTGCGTAAACATATTGCTTTGATCAGACATGGGTATTGTTGTACTCGATATAGCCTGTCTTGCCCAATAGTTTTTCTGTCTTTAAAATCTTTTTTTGGTATTGATGTACAGCATCTAAGTATTTAAAATTACTAATTAAATTTTATCCAAACGAGACCAGAGTAAATGATCTGCTAATACCAAGTTTGTCATTGCTTCAACTACGATAGCGGCTCTTGGTAAAATGCAGGGGTCATGACGCCCTTTTTTAGCAACATCCATTACAGAGGAGGTGGGCTTAAAGCCCAAGCGAAAGATCATGTTTTCACCGGTGGAAATACCTCCACGGATACCTCCGTATTTTTCGCTAGATAGGTTTTCATGAAATTGGCTGCCTTCCTGTAAAGGAGCGTTGCCAATGCCGACTTCAAACGAGCTAGTGGCTCCGATTCCTAGGTAAGCCGATGCAAGATCTGCTTTTAGTTTATGAAAAACGGGTTGTCCTAAGTTTTTAGGAGGATTCGTAATATAAATAACCAACTGCCCGCCGTAGCTCTTTCCTTGTTCTTTAGCTGTCAGTAAGAGGTCTTCAATTTCTTTGGCTTTGTCAGTGTGCGGAAATTTTGCTGGAAATGAATCTATCCAATCTTGTCCTTGCTTTTGGTTCATAGTGCTTAGAGTTTTTAAAACCTCAGGCAAGTGAGCGCTTAATGAAAAAGTAGAAATCTGCTCTGAAAACACAAAAACCGAGGACTCTGGCTGAAGCGCGGATAAAATCATTTGTGCAAAGGAACCGCTAATAACTCGGCTAAGAGTTTCGCGTCCCGAAGATCTTCCTCCGCCTCGGTGATCACTATGTTCAAATTTATTTTTCCAAACATCATCGGCATGCCCAGGGCGAGGGGAAGATTTAATATCAGCGTAATCTTCGGACTTGGTATCCTTGTTATATACAACGACCGAGATTGGTGTACCTAATGTTTTTCCTTCAAATACACCACTTAAGATCTCAGGTATATCGGCTTCATCTCTTGCGCTTACAATTTTTGAAGAGCCAGGGCGTCTGCGTTTTAAGTTTGACGCTAATAAATCCATATTTACAGTCAGCCCAGCTGGAACTCCGTCAATCACAACACCCAACGCTTTACCATGACTTTCACCAAAGCTTGTTGTTTTTAAAATGTTTCCAAATGAGTTAGCGGACATCGTTCTCCTATAAAGGTAATTTTTTACCCCATATCTCTTGCTGTTTGCGGGCTTGCTCTAAAAATAGGGTCATCCCGGAGATATATTCTGCTTGTATACTTTGTGCGTAGGTTTTTCCATAAGAATCGTCAGTATAATTCATATCAATAATAATTTCAGGCTTCCAGTCGGCAGGTGGAAACACACCCTCTTGTTCAAACTGCGATCTTCCCACAGACCAAATTAGGGTCTTAGGCTTTTCTTTAAGCTCATTGCCTTTTGCCTGACCCGTTCGTGATGAGTAGGCGCAAGCTTCTGGTAAGTTTGCTAAGATAGAAGAAAGTAGACCGCCTCCGCCCCAAATAGCCGTAGGTTTTTGAGCGTACCCTAGTGTGGCTTTTAAGCCATCAACATCGGTGTTGTGCCCCTCAATTTTTTTATCAATTACTAAGGTGTTTACGCTTTTTAGATGTTTAGCTGTGTCTGACAGTAGTTCGGCAGAAGAAAAAGCATCTGTTTTAAAAGGGGAGGTAACAGCCGCAAACTTTAATCCTAGCTTTTTTAATATCTCGATGTTCCAATTTTTTAACGGAACAGCATAAAACGGGATGCTATAGGGAAGAAAAAACTCATAGTGCATGCCGGGACTAAGACTATGCCCAACGGGATTTCCAATGACAGCGGCAAAATGATTTGGTTCATCAAAATCTTGCTGGCGAATGGCATCCAAGACTTGTGGTTGATCTAACTGTGAATGCGTTTGATCGGCTAAAAATTGTACGGCTTGTCTGTGCGATCGATAGAGTCGGTACCAATTCCATAAGCCACTATCTGAGCATGGTAGAAAAGCTCGGTTGTTAGCTTCTGTTAGCCATTGATCACCACGCCATACATCTTCTAAATCTTCTGTTGTAAATGCAGCTTTTTGTATGGATGAGGTGTACTTAGATAAAGTTGCAAGCCCTTCTTCGATGGTTTTACATTTGTGTAATGATACGATGGTTGGTGTAAAAGGGGGTTCACCCAATTCTAGATCCCAGTCACATGGGATTTGGTTTTTTTGTACAAAAGTAAGTAAATCTTTGGATGCATTTTTTTGTCTAAAGCTGATCAAGGCTTGCTTGCTAGGGATAATTTGTAGAGCTTGATGAATTTGTTCTTTGGTTAAAAGATCATCTCGCAACTCTAAATTAAGTCCCCAACTAACACGTTTACTTAAATATAATTTTAATACATCCGGATTTCTAAAGTGATAGGACTGCAGTGTTACCGTCCATTCGCTCATATCAAACGTTTGTTGAAAAAAATCTCTTTCTGCTTCGTTAGGAGCGTCAAAGCCCTCTGGGATATCAACGATTTCAGTGGCATATTTTTGGTACATAATATTTCTTTCTCTGTACCTATGCATGTACTCATCTAGTGGTAAAGATTCTTTTTGTAAGCGAGGTCGATCTAAAAAGACTCGTCCCAACTTATCGGTGTACCTTCTGATCCAAATCTTTTCTGCGTCTGTTGTCAGTTGATCCAAAAGTAAACCAGCCCCACAAGCAATGATATAAGAAGACTTAGATTGCATTAGCTCTCTAATAGTTTGTAATTCAATTTGTCTAAACGAAATTTCTCCCTGTTTATTAAAATAATCCACTAGGTTACTTCCGACTCGTTTAGCAATTTCCTCGTCTAGATCAAAGCAAGTTGCTGTTGGAAAATAAGTCTCTAGCCGTCTTAACAGTGAGGTTTTACCAGTCCCGCGATGTCCTACTAATAGCCATTTCATGTAAATATCTCTTTTGTAAAGTTAGTTGGAAAGTAAGACCAAAACGCCGGAAAACTTTTGTTTACAGAGTCTTCACCTTGAATCAAGAGAGGATAACCATACATCTTTGCTACGGCTGCTGCAAATGCGATTCTGTGATCATTAAATGTCTGAACTTCTACGACCTGCTTTAGTTGAACTTCACTGTTTCCCTGAATGATCATTCCGTCGTCTAATTTTTCATGGGAGATATTCATTTTTGTTAATAAGTGAGATACTGATTCAATTCTATCTGACTCCTTACTTCTTAAGTGAGGAGCGCCAAATAATTTTGATTGGCCGTCACTAAATGCACATAGCATTGCAAGTACAGGAAATAAATCTGGAGTATCTTTTAAGTTAAACTGTATGGGTCTAACTTTGTTGCAAGGAAGCACATCGACCACATCTTTTTGTTTGCGGTATACGACGCCCATAAATTGTAAAACCTGAAGAAAAACACTGTCACCTTGTAAACTTGGAAATGGAAAAGAGGTGATGCGTACCCCGCCAGCGATAGCACCAATGGCAGCCACCACAAAGGCTGAGCTCATATCTATTTCACAACTGTAAGTAAGTTTAGATAGGGTTTGAGATTTAGGGATAGTGATAGAGTCATTTTCCCAAGAAAATTGCATGCCTAAATTAGAAAGTAATTTTTTAGTCATGTTAGTGTAGGATGTAGAAAAGTTTGATCCTACACACTTGATCTTTAAGTCAGTATCTAGTGACCATGCATTTAAAAGTAAGCTTGTTAAAAACTGTGAAGAGGTAGTCTTGTCTACGATGATTTCATTTTCTAAATTCCAAGCTCCTCCGCTGAGAATTAAGCTTTCATTGTTAAATGAAAATGTAACACCCAATTGTCTTAAGATATTTAGTAAATCTTCGTGTGGTCGTTTTTGTAAAGCTGTGCCAAGGTGAATGGTATGCGAGCCAGGTTGTCTACTTAGTCTAAGTGCTAAAAACCTAAAACTAGTTCCACCGTCACCAATAAAAAAATCTTTTTGGCTTAAATCACTTAATGCGTTCTTTAATTGTACCACGTCATCAGCAGAGCTATTTCCAATGATCTCTAGCTCTGAAAAGTAAGACTGACAGATTAGTAACCGATTGTATAAAGACTTTGAAGATTCAATGGGGTTTATAAAATTAAAACTTGGCTTCATAATAACCAGCCTTGCTCTGTAGCAAATACCATAAACTCCCTAAAGCTAACGTCATCTATTTTTGCTTTTCCAATGGATGGTAAAAAGATAAAGCGCAGCATATCTCGGTCACTTAATTTTTTATCGCGTGCAAGGCCTGCTTGAATCTGCTTTTCTTTGATTTTTATCGGCTGACGACTATGTCCCATGGCCTCTAGGGCTTGGTGCAAATTTTCTGCATTTTGTAGATTGTATTTTTGTGAGCTCCAGGCAATAGCAAAGTGCAAACCCTTTCCAACTGCTTGTCCGTGTCTTAATCCGCAAGTGTTTTCTAAAATATGAGCGAGTGTATGTCCTAGATTTAATTCGGTTCTAATGCCTAAGGCTTCTTTTGGATCTGCTTCGATGTAAAAATATTTTGCTTCAATGGCATGTTGTATGTAGGGCCACAAGACTTGATTCTTTGTAGATAGGCTTGGAATATCTTTTAAAAAATCTTGTATCCAAGTCTCTCCCTTTAGTAAGGCAATTTTAAAAAGTTCGGCATAGGCATCGGTTTTTAATTCGCTAGGTTGTGATTCAAGCAAATCCTTAATGATAAAGATCTTGCGAGCTGGATAAAATGTACCAATTTGATTTTTATAAGATTCGACATTGAGTGCAGTTTTTCCACCATGCGCACTATCAATACAGGCAAGCCAAGTAGTGGGGATATGTATAAGCTCTACCCCTCGGCGTAAAATACTAGCAATAAAGCCTGCAAAGTCACCGACACTTCCGCCTCCTACAGCGACTATTTTTAGTTTCCTCGTAGCTATGGTTTCAGTAAGGTGTATGACTTTTTTTATGTGCTGTGGAAACTGGTCAATATCCTTTAATTTTTCCCCACTAGATACAAGATACATATGAGGGGGAGAAACCTTAGAAAAAGTACTCAACTTAGCAACTTTTTCATCCACAATCCATAGCTGGTTGTCGATATCTCTGTGGATATCCGGTAATTGCAGCAAATTCTCTATTTGCGGTAAAATACTGATACCCTTTGCTTCTAAATATGAGTTCATGGGCTATTTTTAACACCTGCTGTCCTCTAGAAATAGTAGCAACGATCTGTGTCATTAAATTGTATCGATACTGAAGCTTTGCTATTACCTGCATATGAAAATTATATCCTGGAATGTCAACGGTATCAGGGCCTGTATCAATAAAGGGCTAATCGACTTTGTAGAGAAAGAGTCGGCTGACATATTTTGTGTACAAGAAACCAAAGCCCACCCATCTCAGGTAGAAGTAGAACCTGAAGATTTAGACGGTGTTGAAGCATTTTGGTCGACAGCAGAAAAAAAGGGATACTCTGGCACTTTGACCGTTGTTAAAGAACCGGTTCGATCTGTAAAGCATGGGGTTGGAATTACTAAGTTTGATTCGGAAGGGCGCTTTGTAATTACAGAACATAAAGATTTCTCTGTTTATAATATATATTTTCCAAATGGTGCCATGGGCGAAGACAGGCATAATTATAAAATGGAATTTTTAGAAACCATGTACGAGCATTTTAAAAAGCGCCTTGCAAATGGCGATTCTATAGTTGTTCTTGGTGATTACAATATTGCTCATGCGGCCATTGATATTCATGATCCTGTTAGATTGGATGGAGAGAGTGGCTTTAAACCCGAAGAAAGAGCGTGGATGGATAAGTTTTTCTCTTTAGGTTTTGTGGATACATATCGACACATGCACCCTGAACAAAAAGATGCCTATACTTGGTGGTCTTACAGACAGATGGCGCGACCACGTAATAAGGGATGGAGAATTGACTACATCAGTGTGAGTCCTGATTTGGTGGGCAGGATTCAAAGAGCAGATATCATGAATGAAATTGAAGGCTCAGACCACTGCCCAATTGTTTTAGAGTTAAAGGATTAAAATATGTCTCGTCCTAGTTTTGAACAAATTTATATGGGATTGGCTTTAGAGTTAGCAAGAAGAGCTACATGCACGCGTTTACAAGTTGGCACTGTAATCACATCAACGGATTATAGAAAAGTTTTAGCGGTCGGTTATAACGGAAACGCTTCGGGTTTAGCAAACTCTTGTGACAGGGACGAAGCGGGTAATTGCGGCTGCTTGCATTCAGAAGAAAACGCAGTGATTAACTGTGATTCCCCAAGGTTTTTAGAAAAAGTCGTCTTTGTGACGCATTTGCCGTGTACTGCTTGTGCTAAAAGACTGATTAACCTGGGTGGGGTTAAAAAAATATTTTATAGCCATGACTATCGTTGTAAAGATTCTATTCGCCTACTGCAATCGGTGGGAATTGAGATCTCATCTATGGCTTCTTTTTTAGAGGACAAGAAAGCGCTTTCCTCCGAAAAAACCTTGTAGTATATCCAAGGTCCTATGTGGATTATTTTTTTAACAGTCATAGCTGTACCTATTTTAGAGGTTCTACTTTTAATCGAAGCCAGTGAGCGCTTTGGTGCAATGAATATATTTTCACTATCTATCCTTACTGCTTTTGTCGGTATTATCCTAACCAGAAGAGAGGGGAGACAGGTCTTATTTCAAGTTCGTAAGGACACAGGCCGTGGAATTTTGCCGGCCGAATCTTTAATGCATGGAATTTTAATTTTTATTGGCGGTGTCCTACTGATCATTCCTGGTTTTATCACAGATGCTATGGGTCTTATGCTATTGATTCCGCTAGCGCGCTCATGGGTAGCCAATCAACTAAAGCAATCTTTGCAAAAATCCATGCGATCTGGAAAGTTTCAGGTGCGCACATTTACACAAGACCCTCATGGTGGCTTTCATGCTCACGGAGCAACGTTTACAGACTTTGGTCCTCGTTTTGAAGAAAAAGAAATTCGTGAAGCTCAGGTGATCGATATCGAAACCAAGAGATTAGAAAGATTGCAAAGTTCGTCCAGTGAACCTACGGATCATCCGGATTTATAAAAGTCTAGTTCTAGCATTCTAGCTCTAACCATTAGCAATTATTTTAGAAAGAAATATGGTAACATAAAAGTATGTTGCATTTCGATTATGCAAATTTAATTTTTAAGGGTGGTTTTCTTAAATTACGCATAATGATATCGCGCATCAACGTGAAAAATATATAGAAAATTATTTACTAAAACCCCCCTTCAAGATGATTTATACACACCGAGTTTTTCGTGCCAGGAGGGAACGATACGAGAAACCGGCCTTTGATCCAGTATTTAGGGGATAGGGGACACAAAGCTAGGAGTTCGAACGGGGGGTTGTTTAGAATTCTTAGGCGATTAGCCACCAAGAAAAGAATCTTACAATTCGATTCTTGGATTACCAAGGGGGGGAAATGGCTGAGTTATCAAAAAAACTTATTGAAGAGTGCAGAGACATACTGACAGCAAAGAAAGAAGAGATACTGAATCGCGTACGTGAAGGCAAAGAGGGGCTCCTTCATAACGAAAAAAATGGGGATGAAGCGGATCAGACGGCCCGCATTTTAGCTGAGAGCGAATTTGTGGCTATGCAAGACAGACTTCGTTCGCAGTTATTTGAAATTGAAATGGCCCTTTCTCGTATTCAAGATGGCACTTATGGTATCTGCGAAGAAACGGAAGAGGTTAGTGATTCAGAAAGACTTAGAGCGATTCCTTGGACACGCCTTAGTATAGAGGGTGCTGAAATTCGCGAATCGGTTGCAAAAAAATACGCTAGAACATAGT
>JAGRAL010000111.1:3484-4207 GCA_020434605.1 Bdellovibrionales bacterium | reverse complement strand
TTTTCCCACCAAAGAAACCGGCAACAGAACCAAAAATTAAACCTAAGAACATGGATATGCTAACTACAAAAATGGCAACCAGCAAACTTACCCTGGCTCCGTAAACGACTTTGCTAAAAACGTCACTACCGTTTTGATCCAACCCAAATATGTGGCCACTTGTAGGAGCCAAAAAACGCTTAGATAAGTCCATGTAGTTGGGATCTTGTGAGCTAAATAGTGGGGCGAAGATCGCCATAATAATCATTGATAGAATGATAAAACTTCCAACATATACAAAATAATATTTTTTGTTTAAAAATTTCATTCGTATCTAACCTTTGGATTTGCCCAAGCGTAGGCCAGATCCACTAGTAGGTTTACCAAAACATAAGTGACCGATATAAAAATAACACAAGCTTGCACTTGCGGGTAGTTACGCTGTTGGATACCGCTAAACAATAGAGTTCCCACACCTGGCCAATCAAATATGGTTTCGGTAATAACAGTGCCAGTTAGTAAAGCGCCAAACTGTAAACCGATAATAGTTATAATTGGCATTAACGCATTTCTAAGAGCATGTTTAAAATAAATGGTTTTTTCGCTTAAACCTTTAGACCTTGCCGTTCTGATATAATCTTCTTTAATCACTTCAAGCATTGATGCTCTAGTCATTCGAAGTAAAATCGAACCAAGTGCAAGTGCTAAACTTAGTGCAGGTAAAATCAAGTGATCAAGACCTCC
>JAGRAL010000111.1:0-3427 GCA_020434605.1 Bdellovibrionales bacterium | reverse complement strand
CCAAGCCAAAAACCCGGTACGGACATTCCTAAAAGACCCACCGACATAATAATTTGATCAAACAAAGAATGCTGCTTTACTGCAGCTAGTGTGCCTAGTGGGATAGCAAACAAAATAGCTAAAAGCATAGCTGCCACTGTTAGCTCTGCGGTAGCTGGAAATCTTTTAGCAATCTCCTCTACTACGGGACGACCACTTTGCAAGGATCTCCCCAAATCTAAAGTAACTAATCCCTTTAAAAATCCACCGTACTGTGCGGCTAAGGGTTGATCTAATCCCAACTCTTTTCTTAGAGATACTTTTTCTTCCAGTGAAGCCTGCTCACCTAACATAATATCAACAGGATCACCTGGGATCAGGTGAATTAAAAAAAATGAAATAGTACAAACGCCAAATATTAAAGGAATTGTTAGTAGTAGGCGTTTGATAATATACTGTAACATTATTTTTTTGATACCTCAGGTATTGTACCAAACAAAGTCTTCAAAATAGACTCAGGGTATGGGATTTCACCCACAGCTTCTTTTTTAGTAGCAACCCACTTTGTTTTTATTTTTGTAATGGGGTTGTCTGTCTCCATGATAACTCCTTTTGGAGTCATGTAGCTGTAAAAACGGTTTTGTTTAAAATCATTTAAAATTTTGTATGTATCATTTTTCTGCTCAATGATTTCAATTTTACCTTTACTAATCTGACCATCTTCTTCGGCGACGGCGTCATAATTGTAGTTTTTCCCTTGAGTAAGTCCACGCTTTAATAATTTTTGCCCTAAGAACGAAGAGAAGAAGGTATCTTTTTCTTTATCAAACTTTGTTTGCAGAGTTTTTTTTGCTTTGTTTTCAACAATGGTTCCGTAAAGTACATTTTTTCTAACAACGGCATCTATAGTTTTTGTCTTTTTACCAACAAGAAGAGTGTATTGGTATGAAATAGGATCTGATTTTTCGGCAGTTGCGTAAGCTTTTAAACTTTCCGTAATACTTCCACCAGCATCATTGGTTTTTATAAAAGAGGTGATGATAAATTGGTTTTTTTCTGACAAAAACTCTTCGCGTATGATGGCATAACCAATGTGAGCACCTGAAGATTCAATCTTTTGATAATACTCGTTAATAACAGTTGCATGTGTAAATGTGTTTAAAAGTAGGCAGATAAAAAACATTTGTACCTCACTAGGGTTAAGTCTGAGATGAAAGGGGGTATAAGTCAAAAAAAACTACTAGTCTTTTGTAGGGGTTGAAGAATGAAACATACCTGAATCTCTAGATTTTATTACAATAGGTGTATGCGTAAACAACATGGGCAGATGACGATTTTTATTGCGTTTATTTTTCAGATTCTGTTTGTGTTTTTTGCCATGACTATCAATGTCGGCATGATGGTACATGATAAGATCAATCTACAAAATTCTATCGATCTTGCAGCGTTTTACGGAGCGCAACGCCAAGCCGAAGTTTTAAATGTGATAGCCCATACGAATTATCAAATTAGACAATCTTGGAAATTACTAAGCTGGAGAATCCGAGCCATGGGAGATGCGGCTAGAGGTGGCCATCCTGCGCAAGGTAATCCTAGGGTGACTTTTGGTGGCAACGATACTGCTTGGCCAGGAGCTATTAGTGCGGAGTCTGATTTAGGAATTTGTGTAACTAATGACGCCTGGTCTTTTCCTAATGCTACTGAAAATATTTGTGGTGAGGGCGGTAATAAGATCAGCATACCAAGGATACCAGAATTACAAGTTGCCTTTTTCCCCTGGGATTTTTTAACACAACATATTTTATCTGATTTACAAGATAGCTTTAGTGGAACATGCAAAGGAATGGGGCAATACAATTTTTATATGGCAATACGGTGGCTTGGCACCTATAGAATGAATATAGGTATTAGACAAAAACTTATAAATAAAATGGCTGAGTTTTTAAAAGATTTTAAAGATATCAAGGGTGAAAGCATAGAAGAAGGTATGCTTGCCACCTTTAGAGCTAATTTAACACGGGCAAATTTAGAGAGTCTTAACAATAATACCGGTGAATTTAAAATATTTAACTCAATGGCGTCTGTCGAAAAAAACAACTGGTTACCTAACGTAAAGATTTTGCCGTTTGTGCCATACACCGATATCTATGATGGAGGAAGCGGGTGTAACGGTGAAATTAAGCATGCTATTTTTCCTCCGAGAAATACGCCTAATGCGGGAAGGGGCATGTACGAAGGCTATGTATATGAACCTCCAAGTGGATCTGATCAAGATTTTCACTCTACAAAGGGTGTAGAAAAAAACCCATGGTACATTACTTATACTGGAGCTAAGGTTACTACTGCGCCGAGAAAACCATTTTTCCCATTTGGATCACCTGTAAATTTAGAGGCAAGAGCCTTTGCACAACCGTTTGGCGGAAGGGTAGGCCCTTGGTCAAAAACCTCATGGCTAAGAGAGCCAGGTCATAAGCAAAGTGGGGACGTTGTAGATAAGTTAATTCCTGAAGAATTTATTGCAGGAAGCCCGAGTGCTAGTTTTGGAGTTAGTAATATTCCTAACTACGCTAGATTTCCTAATGATGAAATTGGCCTCAGATCGGCTGCAAGTTTAGCTACATCATTTTTTACAAAAGGCACTAACCAAAAATTTAACATTAAACTTTATGACCACTTACCCGATGAAGCAACGATTGATCCTCTGGCAAAAAGAGCTAGATCAGATGATTGGCAAAGACGTTATGAAATTTCTGTGATTTCACCAGATCTTTTTGATATTCAATATTACTCTATTCAGCCAAAGTTTTACGACTCATATTTAAAAAAAATGGAGTCAATATTTGATCGTCAGCTGATTATGCCTCTTGATTATGGGTCTGATGCAGAAACCAAGTTTAGTGTGCAACAGCAGGTGCAAACAGCAACCGCGATCAGTGTGTTTAGACAAGCATATTATGTGATCAATAATTGGGAGCAAGTCTTAACCTCATGGGCTCCTGCTGGCACAATGGATTACACGTTTCCATCCGAAAAGTTTGGTAAATGCCCAGTAGTTCCTGATAAAGTAGCGACAGATAGTAATTGCATAGCTGGCGGTAGATCAGGATACTCAGTAAAGATAGTTTCAAAAAACTTTTTAGAAAGCAATGAGTTATCACTGGGTGGTGATCCTAGTATTAAAGGGCCAATTTTTAATCCACCAACAGATTTTTAAAAATTACGTAGGAATTTAAAATATGAAAAAGACAATAAAAAATATTTTAGGAATCATGAACGGAACATCTTTGGATGGTGTGGATCTAGTTTTATGTAAAAAAAATGGTAAGCAGCAAAT
This sequence comes from Bdellovibrionales bacterium, assembly GCA_020434605.1. Classification (GTDB taxonomy): domain Bacteria; phylum Bdellovibrionota; class Bdellovibrionia; order Bdellovibrionales; family UBA840; genus JAGRAL01. The sequence goes on along the minus strand of JAGRAL010000111.1, from coordinate 114 downwards.
TTCTTATAAATCCCATGCTGCTCTAAAATTTCCGCCTCTATTAAAACAAAAGCTATTAAAGGCCACACAAAACAGCCTTAGTTCTGGGGAAGCAAGTTTATTAAGTCATGAGTT
>JAGRAL010000110.1 GCA_020434605.1 Bdellovibrionales bacterium | reverse complement strand
AGAAGAGCCAGCGGCTGAGTAGTTTATACTACTAAAGCTAAAAAGGAGTCCTAAGGACTCCTTTTTTTTATGTCAAAATTTGAGTACGCGCACTAATAAAAAAGGAGCTATAAAGCTCCTTTTTTTGTATTTCAAATGTGTGGTAAGAATTATCTCTTAGAGAATTGATAACGCTTACGAGCACCTGATCTACCGTATTTTTTACGTTCAACCGCACGGGCATCACGAGTTAAAAATCCAGCTTTCTTAAGTTCAGGGCGATTTGCATCGTTAAATAAACATAGCGCACGAGAAATACCGTGTCTAATAGCTCCGGCTTGTCCAGAAGTACCACCACCTTCAACAGTGATGCTTAAATCAACTTTAGCTAATTGGTCTAATATTTCTAAACCTTGTAAAGCTACTTTTCTAGTAGAAGCTAATCCAAAATATGTATCAATGGATCTGCCATTGATAGTTACTTTACCAGTGCCTGTAGTTAAGAATACACGAGCTGCACTCGTCTTTCTTCTTCCTGTAGCGTAGTATACTTGTTGTTGAGCCATTCTATTCTATCTCCCTATTAAGCTTTAATCTCAAGAGCTTGAGGATTTTGTGATTGATGTGGATGATCAGGACCAGCGTACACATTTAGGTGACCTAATTGTACACGTCCTAATTTTCTTTTTGGTAACATACCTTGAACTGCAGCCTGAATTAGTTCTTCAGGTCTTTTAGCTCTAACTTCTTCGGCATTAGCGATTCTCATTCCACCAAAATGGCGAGAGTGATGAACGTATTCTTTTTCTTTCCATTTATTACCAGTCATTTCAATTTTTTCAGCGTTTACAACGATCACGAAATCGCCAGTATCAGCATTTGGTGTATAAGTGGGCTTTTTCTTTCCGCGAATTACGCTCGCAACTTCAGAAGCTAAACGGCCAAGGTTTTTGCCAGCGGCATCTACGATCCACCATGTTCTTTTCACTTCTTCACGAGCAAAACTTTTTGTTTGCATAAAATCTATCCTTTATCAAATCTACGAAGGGCTATTCATAGAGTTTTAGGCACTTATTGTCAAGTTGAGAGGGATAATAAACACGATATAAAAAGAGACCCTGCGCCGGGGCAGAGGAACGGTATTCACCGGTTCTAGGTTTGCCTATTAAGCTAGCAAACTGCTCTACCGTCCAATTGGATTCCATGGCGTAGAGCATATTTCCGACAAAATTGCGGACCATTTGCTTTAAAAAGCCATCACCGATGACCCTGAATACTATAATATCTCCCTGTTTTCGCCAACTTGCGCGGTACATATGCCTTGTTGTGGTTGTTGTTATGGTACCTTTATTAGCAAAGTATTGAAAATCTTTTACACCGCCTAAAAGAGTGGCTGCGTAGGCATTCAATAGATCCAAATTGATTGGCTTTGAATAGCGGGTCATGAAGCGATTTTTAAAAGGGTCGACCCGGCTAGAGCAATAAATATAGTAGCGGTATTCTTTGGCTATTGCCTTAAATCTAGAGTGAAAGTCCTCTGGAGCGATATAGGTGTCTAGGATCTGAATTTCGGGGGGTAAATATCGCCCTAAACCACGCCGGATTTGATACTTTGTGATAGGTCTTGGGGCTCTAAAGTGAAAAACCTGTCTTTTTGCATGAACTCCAGCGTCTGTTCTACCAGAACCATGGACGACAGCCGGCAAGCGAAATAGCTTTTCAATAGCCTCTTCCATGATCTGTTGAATACTATTCGAGCTATGTTTTTGTTTTTGCCAGCCGCAAAATGGGCCACCATCGTATGCTACATCAACTCGTATTAAGGGGAGGTTCTCAGACATGCTTGATATATAGCAAAATAATGGGTTAAACCTCTCTAGAAATCATTAGACTTGAAATTTTTTTAAAAGATCCTGGGTATAAAGCTTTTGCCTTTGTTGGGGGCTGGGGCTAAAACTGTTTTATAGAGGTGAATGAATGGCAGATAAACCGATTACGCCAAGCCGTGATTACCCCCATCTTCCAATAGTGGAAGGGGTGGAGTTAGCTACTAAACCTAAATGGTTAAAGGTGGCATTACCGCGTGGTGAAAAATATCTAAATCTTAAAGATATGATGGCGGATTTAAATTTGGCCACCGTTTGCCAAGAAGCAAAGTGTCCTAATATTGGCGAGTGTTGGGCGGGTGGAACAGCCACAATTATGATTATGGGTGATACCTGCACTCGAGGCTGTCGTTTTTGTAATATCAAAACAGCCAACCCCAAATTTCAACTTCCTCTAGATAAAGATGAGCCATATAAAGTCGGCTTTGCTGTTGCTCAGATGGACTTAGAATACATCGTTCTTACCTCTGTGGATCGTGATGACTTACCAGATGGGGGAGCTTCTCACTTTGCTAAAACAGTGCAGGTAATCAAAGAAAATAACTCTAAAATTTTAATAGAAGTTTTAACACCAGATTTTCAAGGCAACGAAGAACATATTAAAACTCTAGTGGACGCAAAACCTGATGTGTTCGCACAAAACGTAGAAACCGTAGAGCGTCTTACTAAAAAAGTAAGAGATCCAAGAGCTGGCTATTGGCAAACTCTAAATGTATTAAAAAAAGTAAAAGAAATTGATCCGACTAGATACACTAAAACCTCCATTATGTTGGGCTTAGGTGAAACGGATGAGGAAGTGTTGCAAACACTTAAGGATTTACGAAGTGTTGGCTGTGATGTTGTAACCTTTGGTCAATATTTGCAGCCAAATACGAAGCTTTTAAAAGTGGTTGAATATATTACGCCAGAAAAATTTCAGCACTGGCAAAAAGTAGCAGAAGATATGGGCTTTTTATACGTGGCTAGTGGGCCACTGGTACGTAGCTCTTATAGAGCCGGTGAATTTTTTATGACTGGTATGATTAAAAGAGGTCGTGAAGGTTTAAGCACAGGCCCAACACAAATAGCAAAAGACATTTAAAATAAGTAATTTAAAAAATCAGGAGAATGATTATGGCAACTTTAGATATAAAACTACCAGAAATTGGTGAGGGCGTTACAGAGGGTGAATTGGTCAACTGGTTGGTTAAAGTCGGTGATACTGTAAAAGTAGATCAACCTATTGTTGAAATCATGACTGACAAGGCGACTGTTGAAATTCCTAGCCATACAGCAGGAACTGTTAAAGATTTAAAATTTAATCCAGGTGATATGATGGCAGTGGATTCTGTGATCATGGTTTTAGAAACATCAGGTGCAGCGCAAGCAGCTCCAAAGCCAGAAAAGAAAGAAGCGCCAAAGGCAGCGGCAGCTAGCCCGCAAAAAGCGCCGACTAGCAATGGTCATGTAGGAGCAACAGGTGGAGCCATTCAACCTCCTGTAGCATCAAGCCATGTTTTAGCAACTCCATCTACAAGAAGATTAGCGCGCGAATCTAGTGTAGACATTAATGCTTTATCAGGTACAGGACTTGCGGGTCGTGTAACTCGTGATGATGTATTAAATGCTAGAGGTGGTGGTTCAAATGGCGGTATGGAAATGGTTAGACCAGCTGCTACGCAAACTCCGCGCCCAGCATTTAAATCAAATCAAGCGGCTCTTGAAGAAAGAGTTCCTATGCGTGGGATTAGAAAGAAAATTGCTGAGAACATGCAACTATATAAACAAATCATTCCACACTTCTCTTTGATGGACGAAGTGGATGTAACTTCGTTAGTTAAGATGCGTGAAAGCTTAAAAGCTGACGCCGAAAAAATGGGAATTA
>JAGRAL010000109.1 GCA_020434605.1 Bdellovibrionales bacterium | reverse complement strand
TGATAACCATACAACACTTCTAGTGTTCACAGATCGCGGAAAAGTATTCTGGGTTAAAGTTCATAAACTTCCTGCTGGTAGCAGACAGTTTAAGGGCAGAGCTATTAATAACGTTGTTCAGTTGACTGCCAATGAAAAAGTAACAGCGATATTACCAGTTAAAGAATTTAAAGAAAGTCAGTACCTAGTGTTTGTGACTAAAAAAGGTATTATTAAAAAGACCGAGCTTACAGCATACTCGCGACCAAAACAAAATGGTATCATCGCTCTTTCTACAGATTTAGATGATAGCTTGATTGGCGTAAGTATTTCTACTGGAGAAAACGACATATTCTTAGCTACGCGTGAAGGAATGTGTATCCGTTTTGATGAATCAAACGTTAGAGCAATGGGAAGAAGTGCTCGTGGAGTTAAAGGTATTACACTCTCAGAAAAAGATGAAGTAGTTGATATGAGCATCTTTACTAAAAACTCAAATGAGACCATTTTAGTTGTTACTAGTAAAGGTATCGGTAAGCGAGTAATTGTAAATGAATACAGAGCTCAGAGCCGTGGTGGAGTTGGTGTTATCACTCAAAAAACAGATGATGCGATTGGCTCAGTGGTTGGTGCAAGAACAGTAACTGATGATGACAAATTGATTTTAACTAGCAATAGTGGTCAGTTGATTCAGGTAGAGTGTAAGGGTATTTCAACAATGGGTAGAAACACGAAGGGCGTTAGAATATTTAACGTTCGTGGCGATGAACAAGTTGTTGATATGGCCGTTGTTAAAGAAAGTGAAAACGATAAATAAAAATGAAATATTGTATAGCTCTTTTGCTTCTAGTTGCTTGTAGCTTTTCCTCGATAGATCTCGAGCTTAAGCGCGGTGAAGAAGCAGAAGAGAAACAAGATTACAAATCAGCGGTAGAACACTACAAAAGAGTCATTAAAAGAGAGCCTAAGTCAGACATAGCTCTTTATTCATCAAAAAAAGTAGCCAATATTAGCGTTATCTATCTTGAAAACTTTCAGGACGCTATTTTTGCATTTAATAATATCATTTTATTTTCATCTAATATTGATGATCGCAGAAAGGCAATTGAGCAACTTGCTAAGCTTTACTATGAAAAGTTAAATAACTATGAGTTTGCGATCGTTGAGTTTCAACGATATTTAGCAATGATTACTGATGAGAGTAAAATTTTAGAAATTCGATTTTTGATTGCGAAGTCCTACTTTTATTTAAACCGAATGTTTCAAGCCAACGCTGAGTTAGATGAAATACTGAAACTAAAAGCAAAAGATACCAAAGAAGTACAAGACTACGTGTTTAAGGCAACGACACTTAAAGCCAGTATTTTGCATGCTCAGAAAAAATACGAAGACGCCATAGAAATGTTTAGCCAAATCATTGAGGATTACCCAAAACAAGCACTGGATGAAAAAATTTGGCTTAACTTATTAATATGTCTTGAAGACACTAAGCGCTTTACAGAGGCAATTGAGCTTTTAGAAAAGGTTGAGGTTACAGGAACCGAAAAAACTTTCGTAGAGCAGAAGATTGTACGCCTTAGGGAAAGAATGAAGCTAGAGCCAGGTGCAAAGGGCTTTAAAAAGTGAAAAAAGGAAGTCTTGCCCTATATACAGGAATTGCCTTTGAATTAACCGGTCTTATTATAGGTTTTATTTTTATTGGCCAAATGATAGATGAAAAGTACCAATTAAATGGTATTGGTGTGGCAGGCGGAATTAGTTTGGCCTTTATTATTTGGGTATCTCATCTAATGATTTTGGTAAAAAAATGGGAAAAGCAGGATTTAGACTCCTAAACATTGTTCATATATTAGGCGTATTATTGCTATCAGTAGGCTTAAAGGCCTTTGGATTTGAGCATATAGCTTCTTTTGTCTTTGGCGGATTAGTTACGACCGTAAATTTTTACACTTTGGCTATAGTGTTAAATGCTTTTACAAGCGAAAAATCAGTTGCGCTAGCCTTACTGCTTGTTGTATTTAAGTATGCGATTTTAGGATATTTTATTTATTATTTGGTAGGGCAGAACAACCTACATCTCTTAGGCTTTGCTTTAGGAGTTGGAAGTTTAATTATTACCGGCCCAGTGGCTGCGCTACTAATTACCAAACAGGCTAGAGGAAAAAATGAATCACTTTAACTGGCTACAACTTATTGAATCTGTCGGACATCACTACATTCATATTGCTACGGCATTATTAGTGACAGGAATTTTATTTGCATTTGCATTTGCTGCGAGACTTCAACTAGCAACAGCACAAAAATCAAATTTTGCACCTGCTGATAAATTTTCAATCCGCGGAGTAGCTGAGTTATTTACAGAAGTTGTGATCAACTTAAGTGACATGGTTTTGGGACCTGAGAATCGTAGATATGTTCCTCTATTTGGTTCTATTTTTTTATATGTATTGTTTAACAACATCATGGGAATGATCCCTGGCATGACACCTGCCACGGATAACGTAAATACCACTGTTGCAGTAGGTATTTTTTCGTTCTTAACTTACAATTATTTTGGGTTAAGAGCTGGTGGCCTTACTTATTTGAAACATTTTTTAGGTCCGGTGATATGGCTAGCATGGCTTATGCTACCATTGGAAATTGTATCGCATCTTGTGCGGCCGATGTCACTGGGTCTGCGACTGATGGGTAACATGCAGGGTGACCATACCGTGATTGGTATCTTCTTGGACTTAGCTCCATGGGGTGTACCAATAATATTTTACGGTCTTGGTTTATTCGTGAGTGTTGTTCAATCTTTCGTATTCACATTACTGTCTATGGTTTATTTAAGCATGGCCGTAGCACACGACGAACATTAAGAAGGAGAAACTTAATATGAAAAACAAAATGCTTGCCCTTACAGTTCTACTTGCATCATCACCAGCTTTTGCACAAGAAGCTGCGTCTTTAGATGCAAGCGTTAAAAGTACACTTGCTCTATCAATCGGTTTAATCATGGCGATCGCGCCAATTGGTTGCGGAATTGGTATGGGTCTAATCGGTAGCTCTGGTCTTAGCGGTATCGCTCGTAATCCAGCAGCGCAAGCAAAGATCTTTATTCCAATGATCATCTCACTTGCCTTCATCGAAGCATTTGTGATCTTTGGTCTACTAGTTTCTTTTTCTTTACTACCACTTATCAAAGGGTAAAAGAAATTTTACGACTTAAAAGGGGGCTTAAGGCTCCCTTTTTTATTTGTAAAAAGTACATGACACCAGTTCTATAAAGTAACGTATCGTTGCTAATCCAGGTGTTTCAAAACGTAAAACAGTATAAAAGCGCACACGGGTAATTCAATTTTAGAAATTACAAGACGCTGATAAAATCGCCTTTCCGTAGGAGGCACATGAAACAATTTTTCTTTATATTAACCACGACATTATTTTTCGGTAATGCTTATGCCAGTGTAAGTAAGGATAATATTCAACCAGATGCTGCATACTGCAGTCCAAAAAGCGAAGCGGTTCCACAAACTGAGTTACAAAAAATCATTAGAGAAAATTGCAACACAAAACAGCCATTTAACCTGTCTTGGGTAAGCAGCAAAACGGTTACATTTTGCTGTACTCTTAAATAACTTAGTCTCTTTTAAAGAAAACTAATAAGATCGGTAAGAATAAAAAGATAAATCCATATTGAATAGGCATTGATGCTGCCACTGAGTAGTCGCAACCATTAGAATTAAATTGAGCTAATTCTTTAGCTGTACCAATACCAGATTGTGAACATTGGTCACCCGTACAAGGTGGGTTTTCATCATCTGGTGGAGGAAGAGTACCCTGGGCGGCCGCAGCGGCCTTAAAAGCATTTATTCTAGGGTAAGTGAATTTTGATAAGCTAGCATCGGATGCTTCTACATCAACAAGATCACCCGTACTTTTGATCATATCTATTACTTCTTGTGCGCTTAAGTTTGGATTAATACTAAACAATAAAGTAGCAAGACCAGCAACATGCGGAGCCGCCATCGATGTACCTTGTATGCCATTATATTTTCCAGCATTCATTGGGTATGTTGAATAGATAGTTTCATTCAATCCACGCCCACCTCTTGCAACATCTCCACCCGGTGCAATCACGTCAACGATAGTACCAAAGTTACTAAACGTGGCTAGTTGATCCAGTGAGTTGCTCGCGCCAACAGTAAGCGCTTCAGCTACACCCGCCGGTGCAAAGCCAGAGGCATTTTGTGTATCATTACCAGCAGCAACAACAGGAACCATACCTTTTTGTAGTGCGTATCTTATGGCGTCGCGCTCAGCACTAGTAGGTGCTCTCGCTCCACCCCAAGAACAGTTAACAACCCTTGCGCCATTATCGGCTGCATAGTAAATGGTTGATAGTAAAGCATCTAAAGATCCACCTGCACTTGCATCAGGAAAGCCTTTCACAGCCATCAACTTAGTTTTCCACACGATACCTGTAACACCAAGAGCATTATTCCCTACTGCACCAACAGTACCCGCTACGTGAGTACCATGATAATATCCATTTGCAGTTCCTGGCTTCGGATCTCCATCACCATTTGCAAAGTCATAACCGTAAATGTCGTCAACATAACCGTTACCGTCATCGTCAACGCCAGGTGTACCGTTTTTCTCAAGTTCATTTACCCACATATTGTCTTTTAAATCTTCATGGTTATAATCGACACCAGTATCTGAAATGGCAGCGATCACATCTTTAGAACCAGTAGAGATATCCCAAGCTTCTTCAGTGTGTATAACTTGGTGGCCCCACATTCTTGAAAAAGATGTATCGTTTGGTGTGGCTTGTAAGTGTACAACACAGTTTTGCTCTACACTTAGAACGCTAGGATCAGAAGTAAGATCATAAACTTTAGAACCACTTACTTTTACATGCAGTAACGTAGGTGGCACTTCAGAAGCCTTAGCTTTTGATAAGATCATAGCTCTTTTTGCATCCTGATTATGAATAACATGAACTTTTAAATCTTCGTCATTTAATAAATCAGATAAATACGATGATTGCGATTTTGATTGAAAGCTAATATCGTCAGAAGGCTTTAAACGTACTAGGTATTCGTCTTTAATGATATCTTCCGGAAGACAGTTTGCTGATAATGCTCTCCCGATAAATAAAAAGACAAAAACCCATTTCATACTTCCCCCTAAGATATTATTATATAATGAATTCGGTGCTTTATAGAGAGGAATTTAGATTTTGTTCTAGGGTTTTTGTATATATAGTTAACAAAACACTCGACCATTTGCACGACTTCAAAAATCTAAGCTTAAGTCGTGTAAATAAGTTCATCACTAACTTAAACATTAACGTATTTGTAGATTCAAAACCTTAGGTTATAATTATGGTAATAATCAGGGAGAAAAAGTGAAAAAGCACTATGGTTTAGGTATATGTTTTGGGCTATCTATATTGTTGGTAGGTTGCGCCGGCACACAAAAAATTGAAAGAGAAACTGTAAAAGCGGAAGAATATAGATCAACAAAGTTACCGACTCAAACAAATGAAAAACAAGAGGAACTTATCAATTACGATGTGCTGGAACAATCGATTAATTTTAAGATAGATACTGAGAAGCTAGGATATTTTCAAAAACAATTTAATACATGCCGGGTGGGTGCGGGGTATTCACCAAACTCTAATTGCAGATCACTGACGTACACGATTATCCATTTTCGCATCCGATGTAGAGACACCGAAGGAACTACAAGCGAAGTGGTGACCGAAGCGAACTTAACTGACAACTCAAATAAAACAATGCATTGGACTCTTAAAAATAAAACCGGAGAATTAACAACTAATGGTGAGGGCTATGGACAAATCAGAGAAGTATATCAAGGCTCACCTAAAAGGGATAGACTTCGCATAAGTGATGGAAAAAAGTTTTTATACTTAAGAGCTAACGAGATAACAACGGCAATTGTCCCAAGCAATTGGTGTAACTAAGACAAGAGATATTCAAAGTCATCTTGAGTAATTTGAGAAGATGTTTGGTGAATGTCTTTTTCAACTTCTACATCACTAAATAGTGCTTGGAAGTGAGAAGACTTTCTCTCCTTTAAAAACTCAATTTTTTCTTCTACAGATTCTTCCATTAAATAGCGGTATACCTGAACATGTCGTTCTTGCCCAATCCGGTGTACTCGATCTGTTGCTTGATTTTCAACAGCAGGATTCCACCAAGGCTCCATGTGGAATACATAACTGGCTTTAGTTAAGTTTAAGCCCACGCCACCTGTTTTTAAAGTCATGCAAAGTACAGCTCCACCATCATATTCGTTGAAGCCGTGAAGAGTTTCTTCTCTTTTTGCTTTAGTCATTCGACCATCCAAACTAAAAGCAGGGATGTTCTCTTGTTTTAAGGTTTTTAAAATTCTTTCTAAGCTAGGTATAAACTGTGTAAAGACAATTGCACTTTCACCGCTCTCAACAATATTTATAAGACTTTCTCGTAATAAGCCAAACTTAGGAGGTTCTTCCTGAAACTTTACACCTGGTATAGAGGAAGGGTCAGAGCAAACTTGTCGCAGACGAAGCAGGGCCGTCAACATAATCATTTGCGACTTAGCCTCACCCATTTCTTTTACGCTATCTTTAACCTTTTGGTTCCACGAAAGAGCCACATCTCTGTAAATCTTTCTTTGCTCATCAGAGAAAGGAATTTTCATGATTGTTACTGTTTTATCAGGAAGCTCTTTTAAAATTTCCTTTTTAGTTCTTCGTAAAACAAGAGGTTTAATTTTAACTTTTAAAAAATCCATATCAGTTTTTTTAATCACTGCCGGAGATATATATGTTTTTTTGTATTCATCATAATCACCAAGTGAGCCGGATACAGCTGTATCCATTAAAGAATAAAATTCACCAAGATGATTTTCTAAAGGGGTACCCGTCAGGCATAACTTAAACCTGGCAGGAATTTGTCTAACAATAGTAGCTCTGCGAGTAACGATGTTCTTAATATTTTGAGCTTCATCGTAAACGTGAATATTCCAAGCGTGCTGTTTAAAATATTCCTCGTGCTCAGTCATCAATCCGTAGGTAACAATTAAAATAGCGCCATCATTGCTTTTTAGCCTTTCGCTAAGGACGTCTTTATCTTTAGACTGAAACTGCAACATAGGAAGCTTAGGAGTAAACTTTTGAGATTCTGACTTCCAGTTATATACAAGAGAGGTTGGTACGACAATTAAAGCATTGCCTAATTCACCTTCTTGTCGAAGTGATTCTAAGAATGAAAGGGTTTGAAGAGTTTTACCAAGACCCATATCATCAGCCA
>JAGRAL010000108.1 GCA_020434605.1 Bdellovibrionales bacterium | reverse complement strand
AGTTAATAAAGATCTCGTAAAATGTGTTAATATTATTAATAACGGATTTTCTATCTACAAATGGGAGGGAAAATTCGCAGAAGAGCCTGAAGTTTATGCCTATTTAAAAACTACAGCCGAAAAGTTTGCAGAGACAGAAGATTTTATCAAAAAAAATCATCCCTACACAACCCCTTGCCTTTTAGAAATCAAACTCAACCACATTTCTCCAGAATATAAAGAATGGGTTGAGTCTTAGCCTATTATCAATATCGTAGCTCTATATATTTTTCCAGACATTTGGTCCGAATAACCGGACAACGCTCTTTATCTACATTCAACTAGAATATATTAGCCCTATAGTTGGCACACTTCTAGCTTTAGACTCTCGCATACATAAAAAGGAAGTATGATATGAAAAAAATAGTTTTACTTAATTTATTACTTTTTACAGTTTCTTGTTCACAAGATAATGGTTCTGCACCTAACCCATCACTAACAGGTTCCGCATTTCAATGTGACTACAAGTCAGAAGGCAGCGGAGACCCTAACTACTGTATGTTAAAAGCTTGTAAAGCCTCTGGTGGCTACCAAAACACAGTCAATGGAATCACTGAGTGTAAATGCGCCGATGGAGTATTTGTAATTGGCAAATCACCAGCCTGCGTGTCTTATAACAAGATTCAATCCAGTTGTACTGTTACACGCACAGAAGACTCAGATGTAAAGGTATGTAGTATAAGTTTACAACACGAAAAAAACTTATATGCCACTTACTTTAATGTTGATAAAAACTTTTTACCAAGTAATAGATTCGATAGGTTAGAACAAATTCTTGCACACAATCTATATCAGTCTGGGTATAGCTACGTAAAGGTTTCTGATGAGCGTATTCACAACCGCGGATATGAGGTTCGACCAAATTCTGATTTAACGTTATTTAATTTTATATCAAATGAAATTGTGAACTTAGCTAGTATAAAAAAAGATACTAACCCTAACCCTAACCCTAACATGATGTTTTCATATAATCCTTATGTCTACTACTACTCTACTAAAGATATTCGTAGTTTAGAGCTAGCAAGCACTAATACCAATAAACCTATAGTAAACAATTTGCTACCAAACTCGCTAAAAGCTTACCAAGCTGATACGGCAACCTTACTTTCAATAGTTAAGACAGCTCAATATAGGACTCAACATGAAAATCTATTCGAACCCGTACAAGAGTGGAGCACTATTCAAGCTAACAAACCACTTGGCTGCTACATAAATTGCACTCTCGCAAGATTAGTAAACCCAAATAAAGTGGGTCAATATAACCTTCCCAACATAAAACAACTGACCCATGTAGAAAATGGTTATGTAGTAAGGCACGAGTGGATACTACGAAGTAAGATTAATAATACCGTTATAATTGCTGTAACTAGTAAAGAAAACTCGCTCAGTTATTTGGTACTAGTACATGAAGACAATACTGGTTTACTTATAAACAATGATCTAGAGGTGGTTGATACAATAGAAAAAATCCAAGTTAACGCCTCAGCCATTTTATAAACAAAAATTTATAATATGAAATTTAGGTTCCCCTTTATTAAGAAGGGGAACTACTTTTCGGCTACTAGATAAGCAATCCAGGCATCAGCATCATCGCCTTTAGTAGTTGGCTTAAAGATACCGCTCCCCTCGCCCTTTTTATCATCAAGCTCCCAATACACTGTTACCTTAGAAAATCCTGCCTCTTTAAAAATATCTTTTAACTCGGCTATTCCCCACATTCTCCAGTCGTAAGTGAAAACCTTTTCTCTTTTTTTCTCACCCTTTCGTTTAAAGTGAATGTAAAACATAGCTTCATTGGTCACAGGATTAAATGAGTCTTGGTCCCAAAAATAAGAATAGTCTTTGCCGACGATTTCTTCTTCATTAGGCTCCATACAATGAATACCACCAAAGCAGTCTACGATAAAAATTCCGTTGGGATTTAGTGCCTTATGCGCATTCGTAAAATATTCTTTAAGGTCGCTTCTTTCTTTAAATAGAAAATAGGAAAAGTTAGGAGCTACAGCAATATCTGCACTAGGCAAGTTTTTATCCATAACACTCATCGTATGAATGTAAAGTCTGTCTAATTGGTTTTGTTTTAACTTCACTTCGTGGTTTTGAACACCATACTCAATCGGTTCAGGATCCAAATCAACTCCGTGAGCAATGTGTTTATCACTTTGTTTAACCCACTCACAGCAGATCAAGTGAGTACCACAAAAGTCCTCTCTTAAAACAAGTGGTTTTTTACCACGAATACTTTCGTATGTTTTTGAAAAAAACTTAACATCCGTCTTTGGAGACTGCACTGACTCCTCATAGTAAAAGTATTTATTAAATTCTTTAGATACTTTTACTTTTTTTGTTTTCTTTTTTTTGCGAGTCATCAGAGCTCTCCTTTCTACGGAACTTCTGCCAAAAGTTCTTTAGTTTGGATTAATATATTATCAAATTGAGGAACTGAGTTTTTTTCAAGGTCTTGATGTAAACCAATTCCAGGAACATTCTTGCCCGCAATCACTACAGGTCTTGCATATAAATCATAAAACAATTCTGATGTAACTCTGTATGCTAGGTGCTCAGCAAAATTCGTAACATCCGTATCTTCATTCACAAAAACGACCCGTTTTGTTTTTAATACAGATGATTTAATACACTGCCAATCATATGGATAAATCGATCTTAGGTCGATCACCTCTACTGAGTGTCCTTCATTTTTTAATTCATCTGCAACCCGGTTACACATTGGTAACGTACGACCATAACTAACTAGCGTTACATCACTTCCTTCTCTTGTGATTTTAGCCTTACCAATCTCAACAAAATATTCTTTTACCTTAGGCCATTTTGCCTTCCATTTTGATCTATCACCAATTGGAGCATCAATCATTGCCTTTAAGTCTTGCTCACTCTCTGGTTCACCTGGAATTAATTCATCCCCTTTCACTCTTAGTAGAGCTTTAGGAGGCAAGAAAAGCACAGGGTTAGGATCACGAATCGCAGATAATAAAAGTCCGTAGGCATCTAAAGGATTAGACGGCATAACTACTTTCCAACCACTTAAGCGTGATGCCCAGGCATCAAAAGAATGTGAGTGATAAATAGAGCCTTGAATACCAGAACCTACTGGTGACATCACAACTAATGGCAACGGAAATTGTCCATTGGTACACCAAAGTGTATTGCCAGCAATTTTCAACAAATCTATGGTATTAAAAATGTAGTCTACAAACTGAACTTCAGCGACGCATCTCTCACCTGCCATAGCAATTCCCATTGCCATACCGACAATTCCACGTTCATCTAGTGGCGAGTTCCATGCACAGTCCACACCTTGTGTTGCAGTAAACACCCCCCCAAGAGGCGCTCCTACATCTTCTCCAAATACATCTTTTAATTCTAGATTTTTTTCTGCGTAGTGAAGGGCTAATCTAATCGCTTGTGCCATATTTGCCATTAGAACTTCCTCCAATTACCGTTTTCATTTTGTGAGTAGACATGATCCCAAACTGATTCAGCGGAAGGTGGTGCTTCTTTACGAACCTGCTCTTGCGCAACCCGAGCCTCTTCATCAAACTGATCCCAGATCTCCTTAATTTTTGAATCTGATAAAATACCAGCTTTTTTTAATTTTTCTTCAAACATTAATAAACAATCTTCTTCGTTTCTTTTACTTGCACCATCAGCTGACGAATGCCCATAAAGGCGAGATACCATTGTTTCCATTAATATTGGTTTTTTATTTTTTCGAATATAATCCATTGCCTCTTTTATTTTTATATAAGACTCAATAGGGTCATTTCCATTAATAGACATGGTTTTCATATTAAATGCTTTTCCCCTGTCCGAAATATGTGTTTCACCATGTTGACCTTGAAAGGGAGTTGATATTCCCCACCCATTATTTTGAACAGTGATTAACATAGGTAGTTCTGAGCCTTTGCGAGTTGCCCATACCAGGCAAGATGCAAAATCACCTTCAGCAGTTCCCGCATCACCGCCGGTCACGATAGTTATTCCATTAGTATTATTTCTTTTTTGTACCCAAGCAGTGCCAATAGAAATTGTATATTGCACTTCAATAGGAGAAGAAACCGGAACAACATTCATCTCTGGAAAACAATAATGGTTTGCAAAGTTTCTTCCACCTGTTGAAATATCTGTTGCCTTATTCATAATCAATCGAATGGAATCAATCAATGGCATTCCCATTGCGACTAACGTAGGTGAACACCTATAATGTAAATGTAAATAGTCATGATTAGGCCCCTGACCCTTATCAACTAACAAACCCAGCGGAACACCGAAGGCTTCTTCTCCTGGTCCACCAATCCAAAAAAATGCATCACCCGCTTTATAAATTTTAATGAGTCGCTCTTCGAGAACCCTCGACTTCACCATCAGCTTATGTATTTTAAGCAAAAGATCATTGGGTAAACCCAATTTTGGAGCCGGAGTCCCACGCGTTGATTTTTCCTTTTTTGAAGACTTTCCCGATGTTCCAAGTGGACGTGCTTTTTTCTTATTTCGCGCCCCTCTCTCCGTGGCTGTTCGAGCCATATTTGATCCCCTTTTTAAGCTAATTCATAGAGTAATTATGGGTACTTGTGTCCTGGGGGATTGTCAAAAAGTAACGCTCAGAAAAAAAATTTAAACTGCCCTACTTAATTGTGGTTAGTAAGTACTCCTCGGCTCTCTAAATACCTTGTTTTGCTGTATAATTTAAATGATCGAGCCGTACTTTTGACTGCTTTGCAGTCAAAAGTCCACAACGAGTAAAAAA
>JAGRAL010000107.1 GCA_020434605.1 Bdellovibrionales bacterium | reverse complement strand
CAAATGGCCGGTGATCGACTTCAATTAGGAAGAGCCGAAGACAATGATATTATCATTAAGGACAATAAATGCAGTCGTTATCACGCTGTACTTGAAATGCGCGAACACGGCTTAGTGATTAAGAATATTAGCACAAATAACCGTGTTTTTGTTGATGGTATGGAAGTATCAGAAACCTTATTACAACCTAACGCCACAATAAAACTAGGTGATACCGAGATTCAGTTATTTGTAAGTGGCCTAGAGGCATTGTCTGTTAACCCAGAGTCGCCGCTTGATATACCAAGTCCAATGCCAACGGCTGCAAAAAAGAAGAACTCCTTGTTTTATGTCTATATAGCTATAGCGGGACTTGGATTATACTTATTATTATCGGACGACAAAAGTGCTGTGGTAGACACAAGCTTAAATGATGATAGCAAAATACAAACCGAAATCATGGAAGCACAAAAAATTACTGAACAACTACAAAACCTTAAATATTCATCTGGCAAAGATTCTAAACAGTATTTAGATGCGCAAGAAGAATATCAAAAAGGATTTAGAGATTACCGAGAAGGAAATTATTCAAGAGCGATTACATCATTTCAGGCAGCTCTTGCACTATATCCAAAGCATGAGCTAGCAAAAAAATATGAAATACTATCTAGAAGAAAATTGGATGAATCGATACAAGCCTCTATGCAAGATGGAAATCGATATATGGAGCAAGGTCGATATAATGAAGCTATATCATCTTATAGAAATGTGATGATCTTAATTAAGAGTCCGGATAATTTAACGTATAAAGAAGCAAAGGCAAAGTTCGATCAGGCCAGAGCTATTATTGAAGGAGACTTCTAATGGCTAAACTACTTATCTTTGTAAATTCTAAAGAGCTAGATTCTATCACTTTAGACGAAGCTAAAGAATACATTATTGGTAGAGCAAAGGATGCTGATATTAATATCAGAGATACAACATTTTCTAGAAAGCATTTAAGACTTTATTATGAAAACAATTGGAAAGTTGAATGTTTGTCAAAATTTGCTGATATTCAGGCAGCTACTGGATCTACTAAATTTTTAGAACTAGTTGAAACAACTGACTTTATGATTGCTCAGTATAGATTTTCGTTTCAGCTTGAGGTGAGCGATAGTAAAGAGCAAGCTTTAGAGTTTAATGTTGAGGAAGACTATCTTGAAGAATCCGAGTTAGAAAATCAAACTCCGATCGAAGATGAAGATACTGATGTTAATTTTCAGGTTACTCAACCATATTTAACAATTACATTTTCTGACCAAACTGTTAATAAGTTAAAACTAGAAGGTACTGAGTGGACAATTGGGCGAACTGATGAAGCACTAGTTCAGATTAATGACTCAAAAGCCAGTCGTAAACACTGTCAAATTTCTAAAGATGGAAATTCATTTTATGTTATGGATTTAGGTAGCTCTAACGGCACTTACTTAAATCGCAGAAGAATGAAGGCAAATAAAATAGCCCCATTAAATAGTGGTGATATTATTCGTATCGGTAGCACTCAACTAGTATTTGAAATGATTGATGAGTCATTTCAATCTAAACTACTAAGCGTACCTACAGATGCTCTAAAGCCTCAATTGCCAGCTGTAAGCGCGCAGCCACAGAATCCTTATGCAGCACTTCAGGTGCGTTCACAAGGGGGTCTTCAGACACAAGGGGCTGTTAGAATTTTTTCTCCCGCAGCAGGTGCCAAGAAAGATAAAAAGAAGTTTATTGCAATTTTTTGCGTAACTATCGCAACCCTTGCCTACTTACTAAAAGGAGAAAAGACTACAAATACAAGTGGTGTTAAAAACCTAGCATCAAATGTTGAAACTAGATCTCCATTTGAACTACTATCTAAAGACAATCAAGATTTAGTCGTAAGATTTTATGACCAGGCTTACAAGTTATATATACAAGGTAATTACGAGTTAGCGCTGAACGAAACAAGAAAAATACACCGTCTACTACCAGAGACAGGTTATTTAGATTTAGCCGTAGAAAAAGATTCAAAAGACCTAGAGCGACTAATCACAGCTGCGGTAGAATTAAATCGCCAAAAACAAGCAATTCAACGTAGCCAAGAGCAACAAAGACAACTAGTTGAAGAAGTAAATGCGATCGTTAGCCGTTGTAACACAATGGCAAGACCTGGCACAAATATTCAATCTGCTCGTGCTTGCCTTGCACCAGCTTTAGAACTTGACCCTGAAAATCAGGGTGCAGCTCGCATTATAGCTAGGTTGGAAGCAGAAGAAGAAACTCGTAGATCACTTGCAGCGCAGAGAGCTTATACAGCAGGTCAAGTTGATAAGGGTGAGAATCTTTATCAACAAGCCGTTAATTTAGAGAAAAACGATAGACTACTAGATGCAATTTCTGCTTACAACAGACATATTGCCTCTACTTTACCAGATCCAAATAACCTAAAAGAGAAGTCAAAAGAAAGAAAACAACAAATTTCTTTAGAGTTAAAAAAACGTATTGATGTTTTAATGAAAGAAGCTACAACAGACTATGAGTCTAAAAACTATAAAGACTCTATAGCCAAGCTTACAAAAGCACTACGCCTAGATCCTTCTGTGCAAGAAGCTAAAGATTTGCTAGGATCGGTAACAAACGATCTAAACAAAAATATGAAAACTATTTACAGTGATTCTGTTCTTGAAGAATCATTGGGTAATATTGAATCTGCTAAGTCTTTATGGAAAAAAATTATTGATACTGACGTAGCATCTGGTGATTACTATAGAAAAGCTAAGTCAAAACTGAAAAAGTACGGTGGGTAGAATGTTTAAAGAAAAATTTTACCGTACAAAAGATTCAAAGTACCCTACTGCAAAAGTATCATTTGAAGAAAGTGATAAACTTTTTATTGCAGTTTGGAGTTGGGGTGCAGCAGATGGTGGGCAAAAGGCCTTAGACATTATTAAGGATTACTATTTATCAGCAAGAACAGATATCGAAGCCACATCCCCATTTCCATTAAATCCAGAGCAGAGTTTAGCAGCAAATCACCTGCGCATCGGGGTAATGCTAGCCAACAATATTATAGCCAAAGAAAACAATAGCGAAGAATACACTACTGGCATTGAAGTTTTATGCATGTCAAAAAGTCAGCGAGAAATTAATATTGCGCATGTAGGTGGCCCAAGCATAATCAGTTTGAGAGACAACCAAAAACCCACAGTTTATCTACAGCAAAATCACTTGGGACATGAGTTTAATTTTAAAGTCACAAATCCTCTACCTAAAGATTTATTAGGAATAAAACAAAAGCAAAATGTTAATGTACAAAGCATTAGAAGTATTGAAAACGAAAAGTTTTTACTTGTGCAAAGAAATTATATTCCTATCTTGGACTTAAAAGATAATAGCCTTGAAAAGATAGAAGATTCTCTTGTTAGCGATAATAAAGATTTACCATTCTGGATTTGCGAATTTAGACTATAAATCTATCTAACTTTTTTATAATAGCGACGTCGTTCTCGGTCCCAATGATATGCCAAACCAACAAACAACTGAGCGCCAATACCCGTATCCCCAGCTAAGTTAGCGACAACTGCCATCTCTGTTCTAATACCAAAATCAGAATTCACAAACATATAATCAAGACCTACAAACCCTCTAACGGCAAACAAAAAGTCGTCTTCATCGTCCCCGTCACCTACTTCTTTACCTAAAAGAATACCTGGTCCATAATAAAAGTAAGCTGAGTTCCAAAAGTCTCTAGATTTAATTTTATCTCGGGCGTCGTAGTAATAAAACACATAGTTAAATTGTCCAAATACTTGCTCTTTAGTATGATAAGCAAAATCGATATTGTAGGCAGATCTTGAGTTAAGATATTTTTGATACCTCAGGCCTGAAGGCTGACCTAGCAATAGCTCAAACGATTTTTCACCTGGCTGAAACCCTATTAATTTGCGAACAACTCGTGGATCTTTATTTTCTACATTATCCACAGGCTTTCTTGCAAATGAAAGCGCTGGCAATAAAACAAAAATTAAACTAATAGACAACTTTTTCATACTGCACTAGCTCCATACGTCTTTTAATTACCGTATAGTAGGTTCTATATTTATTCAAAGATAAAATCAAATCACTCATACTAGGTCCTGCGGGATACCTAAGACTCATATCCCACGAAAGGTCCGCTATGTAATTTAATTTGTACATACTATCTGAAATACTTCTCTCTAGATTATTTCGAATAAATAGTTCCCTAAAGTTATCTTTATTTTGTGTTTTACCATGGATCCACTTATACAAAAGCTCTACTTGAGTATCAGAACAAACAACCGATGAGATACGATTTTTAATTGGATTTTCATAACGCAAAAACTGCAAAAAACACTCATCATGTATCTGTTCCCAATCACTATTTTTTAATGTGCCCAAGTTAAACTTAGCCGTAAAAATCCATAATATATTATTGGTCGCCTCACCAGCCTGCAAGAGAAGATTCCATTTACCCTGCTTAATAGCTAAGGTTGCTAGCCATTCCATAACCTGAATATCTTGTGTAGATTCAAAGATAGAAAAGAAGTCCTTAGGATTTTGTTCTAAGTCAAATGGGTCCCAAAGCTTTCTAGCTAACTTCCATTTTTGAATTTTCATTTCATCAATATGTTCCCAAGGTTTTATGTTTAAGCTATTAATCCAAAATTGAATATTAGTATCTAGTGACTCATCCCACTTTAAAACTTGCGGATTGGTCTCTAGTTGATCGATCAGGTTATTATATTTATAAATATTCTCGTCAAAAATATAATTATAGTTACCATTTCTAAGTGAAAATCTTGATGTCGAAAAATTTTTCCATTGTGGCCAAGCGGATTCAATCATAATCCATCGATTAGAATCTGCTTCAGAGTAATCCTTACTAAAAATGTTTTTAAATACAAACATACTATCATTTGGCGGCAGGTTGTTTTGTGCAAACAAACTATGACCCAAATCTACCAGAGAGTAATTATAGTCTACCTTCCAACTATGACCCAGGTCTCTTTTTTTACCACTGGGTTTAAAATAAAAAGCAACCTTAGTATTTTCAGAATGCAAATTGTAAGCATCCATTTCATTTCTTCTAAAGTCTTCCCCTTTGCCATTTAAGCCAAACACAATAATGTTCGTTTTATGCCACAAGTCTCTTTTCTTTAGTGCGCTCGATACATACCCCAAGGAGTCCAATAAAGATCTATATTGCCCCTCATAAGTGCTTTCTCTTTTTAATCCCTCTTCATCTTGTGTAGAAATAGATGGAAACAATAAATCTGGTAAATAGATCACTGCAAAAAAAGGTTTATTTGGGTTGTCATCTAACCAATCAAAGTAGGCGTCCATAGATTTTTTTGCTGGACGATAGTATGAGTTCCAATGCATTGGAAAAGTATCATCGAAGTAATTGAAGCCTTGAGCTAGACCTGACTTTCTCCAGATAGCCCCGCCACCAGAAAAAAGTGCTGTACGCCAGCCATTTTTATACAGGAGTTCGGGAGCTGTCACATACGATTCTTTTAGATAAACGTTCCCATTATGCCAAACTTTGTGTTCGTTTGGGTATAGACCGGTTAATACTGAAGTTAAAGCTGCCTGAGATTGTGTGGAAGGAGTGTACATATGGGTAAAACGAATGGCTTCGTTACACAATAAGTCAAATGCATCCTTGGATTGCTCTGCCGTAATTGTTTGTGAACAAAGACTGCCGCTAAAGGGTAATTTTTCGACTGCGATTAGTAAATAGGAGGGTTTTTCGTTCTGACCTGACGAACAACCCAAAACGCACAAAAGTAATGCTACAAAAGTCTGGCGAAAAATGCGGCCCAAGCTTGCTCCTCTTCTTCTTTCAAGAGATACTATAACAAAAAAAACACGAGGTATATATGCTTACTGAAAATTTATTTCGAATCGCGCAATACGGAGCAGAATCTATTCTATATCTTTTATTACTTCTTAGTGTTATTAGCGTTTCTATTATTTTAGAGCGTTTCTTTACACTTCGTGGCGTTAGATCCCGTAGCCGTAACGTACAGGTAAAAATCGAGGACGCATTGA
>JAGRAL010000106.1:554-13333 GCA_020434605.1 Bdellovibrionales bacterium | reverse complement strand
CCGTTTGAATTAGCGGCTTATACTTAAGCTCAAGTCCAACAATGGCGCGATCTTTTTTAGTTTCCAAGTAGTGCGCAAGGTGAAAACCATTTCCAACACCGATCTCAAGATCAACAGGGGCGTTTTGTGGAAGAGCAAAGGCCTCTTCTCGCCACTTACCCTTAAACTGAGACACTCTTTCTTCGTCATAATTAAAATTAAGATTTTCGTTTAAAAGAGCTACCGCATACTTGTTGGGGCTTGGTAGCTGGCGCGTTCGGCTGATTCGTAAAGACACATTTTGCATAGAGCCATACCTAGCAAAAGTATCGAATCTACACAATAGCTAGTAGAAGGAGCTAAGCCAGCCTGTAAGTTTTTCCAAAGTCCGTCGTCAAGGCCAAGATATTTACTGCCGATAGGATCCATGTTATGCTGGAGACAAGCTTAGCTCAGGGGGGCAATAATGGCGGATATAAAACCTATGTTGAATGAACTAAAAAGCAAAATTCCTAGTAAAGAGACAGTGATGGCTTTTATCGACGGAATGGATCTGCAAATTGATACTAAAAAAATCAAAGAAACTACGACTAAACTACAAACACAGATTGTGGATTTAGCAGAAACTGCTAGCAAAAATCCTAAAGTGCAAGAAGTGGTTACGACTCTTCTTTCTTCAAAAGCTACAAATCAAGCGATTTTAAAACTAAAAGAAGTACTTCCTAACCAAGATCTTATTAACAAGATCGACATGGCTCGCCTTTCTTTTTTAAAAGGAAATAAGGCTGAGGAAGCTGAAGTTTCAGAAGCGGCTTCAGAAGAAGTTAAGCCAACCGAAGATGCTTAAGTCCAAGTATCCTTAAGCCATGTCAGCATGGCTTCTCGCCTAGTGCTAAGATCAAAATGTCCCCCGTCAAATTCGTTATAGTGATGGGGGATTTTATTTTTCTTCCATAATTTATGAATTCTTCTTGCTCCAAACTGCAATTGAAATTCATCCTTTTTTCCGACCTCTAAAAAAACAGCTTTTAATTTTTTGCAGGCGCCAATTCTTTTTGTCAAAAAGTGTACGGGGTCTTTTTCGAGCCACTTTTTCCAGATAGAGGTTTTGATTTCTCCTGTGTAAAAATCAACAGGTAAATCTATGTTTTTTCCTCTAGGAGAATAGCAGGCGGCCATGGCCACCGCATTTAAAATCGGATGAAAATCACGAAGACGAGACAAATCTCCTGCCTTTAGCTTTTTTAAAAAATCAGCTTGTTTAAAATGAACTAAATAATTTGCAGCCTTGTAAATATCTTTTAATAAACTTAGTTCAAACGCCGAATCAGGAGCTAGAGCCATCACATAGGGAAAGTCTTTTGGGTACTTACTAGCAAGATGAATGGCGCCGTAGCCACCACTGGAACCCCCACAGATGGCTACCTTTTTATCTTTTCCAAATGTGTCTTTGGCTTGTTTTAAAACTTCTTTCACCAAATAGTCTTCGTATTTACCAACCGCTGATGAATTGATAAATTGGCTTCCTCCTAAGCTGGTCCAAGCGTCAACAAATATATAGGCTGCGTTGGGAGCTTTAGACTTTGTGGTCAAGCGGTCGATGGTTTCGGCATAATTTTCTTCAAATGATTTTGGTCCAAGATAATTGGGGCCGTTTCCAAAAAATCCTGCCAATATGACTACGATTCCCTCGACCTCACCCTTGTTAGGAACCAAGACAGGATTATGACGTAGATGCGGATCACCCAGTGGATTTCCTTTGAGGTAGGAGCTTTTTACACTCAAGCTTTTAACTGTGTAGTTTTTAAGGTGCAGATACGTAAAATCTTTTAGCTTTTTCATAAACTTATGATGGCAGAGACGATTAAAAATGACAAAAGATCTTTTCATTTGCTATGTACTAGCCAATGAGACTCTTAAATGCCCACGACTTAACAATTGGCTATCAAAAACCAATTTTAGACAATTTAAAGCTCGAGATCCATGCCGGTGATTTTGTCGGCTTATTGGGTGCAAATGGCAGTGGAAAATCCACTCTTGTTAAGACTCTACTTGGGATTATTCCAGCACTAAAAGGTCATAGTCATTTAGAAATCGAGGCAGGACAGGTTGCCTATGTACCACAAAGAATGAAGATCAATGCTTCTATCCCGCTAACTTGCGAAGAGTTTTTAGAGCTTAAGTTAAATAAAAAGATCACCACCGATGAAATCGCAAAAGCACTAGAGTGGGTAGATTTGGCGGGTTTTCAAAAAAAATCTATTCACGAATTATCTGGTGGCCAATTGCAAAGGCTTTTTTTAGCTTATGCCATTATCTCGAAGCCAAAAATACTATTTTTAGATGAGGCTACCGAGGGAATGGATGTGCAAGCGATGTCACGTTTTTTTGATCGTCTAAAAAAATACGTCGAAGACGAGCAGGCTGCACTGATCTTTGTATCTCATGATTTAAGTGCAGTTAGTGATCACTGTAACCGTGTTTTATGTTTGCACCAACAAGACATCGTTTTTGATGGTGATCCAAGAAGTCCTGAGTTTCATACTTGTTTACATTCTATTTACGGCGAAAAGAGTTTTATTCATGAACATCGCCACTGAGGTTTTAGAACTATTGCAATTAGAGTTCTTTTGGCGCGCGGTCATTGCCTCTACCTTAGCTGGCTTGATTTGTGGTTTTGTCGGGCCTTATCTTTCATGGAGAAATCTTGGATTACTTGGGGCCAGCCTTTCGCATGCTGCACTTACCCCCATCTCATTAGCCTATATGATTGGGGTTTCAGTAAAATGGCTTTTATTGCCGTTTTCACTTTTGATTTCTTTGATCATTGCTTACCTAAAAGAGAAAAACTATAACAGTTTAGATTCTGTCTTAGCCATTTTTTACTCTGGATTTATGGCTTTGGGGATTTTGTTTTTAAGTCAACTCGAGTTTGGCTCAACAGAAATGGTACACCTGTTATTTGGTGATATTCTTACTGTAAGCTGGAGTGATGTTTTGTTTTTACTATTCGTATTTGTTTTTATTTTAGTATTTGCCATTAAATTTAAAAAACCACTTTTACTTTCACTGGTTCACCCAGAGCTTGCAAAGGTAGAAGGTAAAAACATGAAGTATTTTACCTACGCTTGCTTTGCCATTATCGGACTTTGCGTGGTGGCTAGCTTAAAGATCATTGGCTTAGTACTTCTTACTTGTTTAATGATGGCACCCACTTTAATGGCCACAAAAAGAACTAAAAGCTTAAAGGCTCATTTTTTGTTTTGCTCTCTAGCCGGAGCTCTACTTGCCTTTGTGGGCATCCTCTTGTCTGCTGTGTTTAACTTACCCAGCGGCGCTAGCATCGCAAGTCTTGCCATGTTAGTATTTTTTATCAACCTTCTGCTACCCGCCACTAACAAACAAAGCTAAAAAACACCTGACTCTAGTTTGATTTTTTGTTAGCGTCTAGCCTATGTCATACAAACACTTAGAAATCGAAAAGAAGTGGCAAGACGCTTGGGATAAAGCCAATTGCTTTAAAGCTACAATGGATACCTCAAAACCTAAGTTTTATGCGTTGGATATGTTTCCGTATCCCTCTGCCTCTGGCTTACACGTCGGTCACCCCGAGGGCTACACTGCAACTGATATCGTTTCTAGATATAAGCGCTGCAAAGGATTTAATGTTTTACACCCAATGGGTTGGGACGCATTTGGTTTACCGGCCGAGCAATATGCGATTAAAACCGGAGTGCATCCTGCTAAAACTACCGAGGATGCAATCGTAACTTTTAAGCGCCAACTAAAATCTTTGGGATTTAGCTACGACTGGAGCCGTGAAATTTCGACTTGCGACCCTAAGTACTACAAGTGGACACAATTTATTTTTACTAAACTTTTAGAAAAAGGTTTGGCTTACCAAAAAGAAGCCCCGGTGAATTGGTGCCCTGCACTTCGCACAGTTTTGGCTAACGATGAGGTGGTTGACGGAAAGAGTGAGCGCGGTGGTCACCCCATCGAGCGCGTACCGATGAAGCAATGGATGTTAAAAATCACATCCTATGCCGACAGACTATTAGATGATTTAGACAAAGTAGATTGGCCAGAGAGAACTAAAGAGGCACAAAAAAATTGGATCGGAAAAAGCATCGGAGCAGAAATTGATTTTTCTGTAAAGGGTGCAAAGGTTGATGCCATTCGTGTGTTTACCACTCGTCCTGATACTTTGTTTGGTGCTACATTTATGGTTTTAGCTCCCGAACATCCTCTTGTTTCTAGCATTGCTACCACCGAGCAAAGTAAAGATGTAAAAGCTTACCAACTTAGTTCTTCTAAAAAAAGTGATATTGATCGCCAAGCTTCTACCGAAAAAACCGGTGTATTTACAGGAGCCTTTGCGATCCACCCAATTACAAAAAAAGAAATACCTATTTGGATTTCAGATTATGTTTTAATGGGCTACGGCACCGGCGCCATTATGTGTGTCCCTGCTCACGATGAAAGAGATTATGATTTTGAGCAAAAATTTGATCTTACCATCACGCAGGTGGTGGACGGTGGAGATTTACCCTATTCTGGCGAAGGGAAAATGGTAAACTCTGATTTTTTAAATGGCCTAAACAAAGAAGATGCTATCAAAAAAATGCTTACTTACCTGGAAGATAAAAAATTAGGTGAAAAAAGTATTCAATATAAGTTTAGAGATTGGCTCTTCTCACGCCAACGCTATTGGGGCGAACCATTCCCGTTGGTACGCTATCCAAATGGCGATCTAAAAGCTCTTCCGGTTGATGAGTTGCCTGTTTTACTTCCAAATGTTGCTGACTATCAGCCTTCAGAAAAAGGTGAATCACCTCTAGCTAGAAGTAAGGACTTTGTAAATACAAAAGATAAAGACGGAAATCCTGTCACTCGTGAAACTGATACGATGCCAGGCTCTGCCGCTTCTTCTTGGTACTTTTTAAGATATTGTGATCCTCACAACGACAACGAAGCCTTTTCGTTTGAAGCACAAAACTACTGGATGCCCGTCGATTTATATTTAGGTGGCCCTGAGCATACGGTTGGACATTTACTATACTCTAGATTTTGGCAAAAAGTTTTATTTGATGCTGGCCTTGTCACTCACGAAGAACCGTTTCATAAACTCGTTCACCAAGGAATGATCTTAGGTGGCGACGGCGAGAAAATGTCAAAGTCCCGCGGCAATGTGATCAACCCAGATGAAGTGGTAAATGATTTAGGTGCAGACTCTTTACGACTGTATGAAATGTTTATGGGACCACTTGATAAGGATAAGCCTTGGTCTACGCAAGGGATTCAGGGTGTTCGTAGGTTCTTAGATCGCCTGTGGCGTCTTTGCGTTGATCCAGAAAGTGATAAATTACTTCTTACTAAAGATGCTCCAACAGAAGACCTAAATCGTCTTTTGCATAAAACCATCAAAAAGGTCACGGAAGATATTGAGAACTTAAGTTTTAACACCGCGATTTCTCAAATGATGATCTTAGTAAACGAGATTTATAAAACAGACGCTCGTCCGCAGGCGGTTATTAAACCTCTAGTGCAATTACTAGCTCCGTTTGCTCCCCATATTGCTGAAGAGCTTTGGGAAAAAATGGGCGAAAAAGCATTTGTATCACTAGAGACGTGGCCAGTATTTGACCCTAAGCTTTGCGTGGACGATGAAGTCACCATTGGCGTTCAGATTAACGGAAAGAGAAAGGGTGAAATCAAAATCGGTGTAAAAGCTACGCAAGAAGAAGCTATGAAGGCTGTTATGTCTAACTCTACACTGGCCGCTGCCATAGATGGTAAGACAACTACAAAGATTGTTTACGTTCCGTCTCGTATTTTAAATATTATGATTAAATAAGAATGTCCGTATCTTTACGGACATTTCGATCCTAAGTTGCCTCATTTTATTTTAAGTCTTGGCATAAGATTGCAATAGGTAAATCGTCCAAAGAAAAAGCCCCGCCTTACAAAGGAGGGGATATGAAACGTAACAACCATTACGTTATCATTCGGCGTTTTTTGAAGAAACATGAGTGGATTTTTAAATGGATGTATCGAATCCTATCTATTTTGAAACTTCTGGGCTTATAAGAATGCGCCAGCTGCTTTTTTGCTAATTGGCAGGGCTTTTCTCTTTGGGCACCTACCCAATGTTCGAAATTCGGATATTTTTTACTCTATTGCTTCTGGGTCTCTAGCAAGCATTCTTGGAACTAACGGATTCGATTTTTCCTCAAGACCACTATTAGCCTTCATTTCATGCCCCTGCTTACACGTCAAATGCCCTTGATGTAATTTAGAGGAAGCGACTTGCACCTTAAAAAACTGATCTGTGATTTTTGCATTAGCATCCCTAAAGGTTTCTAATTCTCTAGGACTTAATCGTTTAGCTAATTCCGCCAAACCTTCTAGTTGCGCGTTCATGGCCGCTAAATCTTTTTTAGCTTCTGTCTCGGGATATTTTTTTGTAAAAAAATCTTTTGGAAAAATGCAATACCCATCCGCTGCATCCGCTTGTGCCTGGTAATCTTTAGATATGGCATCTACTCGGTTAGCCACTCTAGTCACCTGCGTTGAGGCGATTTCTAGTTTATCTCTGTAAGCCCTAACTTCTTTTTCACTAGCCATTAACATGGGCGCTACAAGTATAAATAATAAAAATACTGTTAATTTCATTTGATCCCCCCGAACCGATTATCTTCCTGCAACCTTGCGACGCTCACTTGTCGCAGGCCATTTCGTTAAGCACTGCTGGTAGCTCTCTGATATTACCTTATATCTACTTTTTACATCCGTTAGATATGCATCTCTTAGCCGGCCGTATTTGCTATCATCCAAAACGCTTCGCTTGGTGTAGAGTAAAGAATATATTTCTTGCAGGCGCTTTTGCTGCTCCTCTACCTTATTACCCAGGGATTCTGCATCCGCCATGTAGCGCAGGCGGTTTACGATCTTTTCACAACTTTTTGTGTGAGTTTTCTCAAATCTGTCGATCTGAGCCCGTAATTTTACACTATTCACCTTCACATCATGCATCAGTTGATCGACATCTGCCGTGAATGCTAGTGCGAGCTGTAAAAAAATCCACATCTGTGGCTCCTTTTCTAGAGTCCCCAAGAGCTTAATATACATAAATCGTGCCGGCTGAAATGAAGCCAATAGGCCATAAAGGCAGATCGCTCCTTAAAACCCTGGCGAGTGTTTAAAAAATCTTCGCCAGTCTCAATTTGAGACGAGGCCTAGGGGGAATTATTTTAATTTGGGCTGTATTCTTATTTGATTTTCTGGCAAAAAAATCTATACTGCGAAGACTTTTTTAACCAGCTATTTTTGGAGGCAAACGGTGTCTAGCAATTGGGACATTCAGAAAAGCTCTAGTCTTTACGGTGTTAACGAATGGGGCGGTGGTTACTTTAAGATTAATGATAAGGGTCATCTTGCTGTTTGCCCAGAGACCTCTAAAAAAGATCCCAATGCTCCTTCGGTGGATTTAAAAGAACTTACCGAAGAGTTAATGGAGCGCGGGATTCGTTTACCGATCCTTCTACGTTTTCCTGACATTGTAAAAAGTCGTATCAAGCTTTTAAATAATTGTTTTAAAAACGCCTTTCAAGACAACAACTACAAAGGCCGCTACTGTGGAGTTTACCCAATTAAAGTAAACCAAAATCACCAGCTCGTACGTCACATCGTAGAGTACGGCGAACAATTTGGCCTAGGTTTAGAGGCCGGTAGTAAGCCAGAGTTATTGGTAGTTTTAGCCCAAGCAAAATCTGATGATGCAATGATCATCTGTAATGGTTTTAAAGACGAAGAGTTTGTAGAAACAGCTCTTTTGTCACTTAAGATTGGTAAAAATACGATCATCGTTGTGGACCGTATGTCTGAATTGCCGCTTATCTTAAAAGTAGCAGATCGTTTAAACATTAAACCCCGTATTGGCTTACGTGCTAAGCTTTACTCTAAGGGAGCTGGCAAGTGGGTTGAATCTAGCGGTGCTAGATCTAAATTTGGACTAACTCCTGCCGAAATCTGTGAGTGTGTAGAAATCCTAAAAGCTCGTGATTCATTAGACTCTCTAGAGCTAGTACACTTTCATATTGGTTCACAGATTAAATCTATCCAAGCGATTAAGTCTTCTTTAAAAGAGGGAGCTCGTTATTACGCTGAAATCAGAAAAATGGGTGCTAACAACCTAATGTACATGGATGTTGGCGGTGGTCTTGCGGTTGATTACGATGGAACGACTTCAAGCGACTCTTCATCTAACTACTCTGAACAAGAATATGCAAACGATGTGGTTTACGCTATCGCGCAAGTTTGCGAGCGCCATGATTTACCTCATCCCAATATTATTACCGAATCTGGCCGTGCCTTGGTGGCTCACCACTCGGTTTTGATTTTTAATGTGCTAGGTACAAACCAAGTTACTAGAGAAGCTCCGCAAGTGGAGGTTTCTGGAAACGATAGCCCTCTTATACATAACCTTGCAGAAATTTATAAAAACATCGGGCCAAGCAATCTTTCAGAGTCTTACCATGACATTCAAGAGATTACAGGGGATGCCCTTAAGCTTTACACTCTTGGCTACATGTCACTGCAAGAGAGAGCTAAGTCAGAAAACTTAATCGCTGCTTCTTTTACAAAGATTTACTACTTAGCTAGACAAAATCCAGATTTTGAAGATTTAGCAAATACTCTTCGTAATGAGTTATCAGATACATATTTCTGTAACTTCTCTATCTTTCAATCTGCACCTGACTCTTGGGCCGTGAAGCATACATTTCCAGTGCTTCCGATTCACAAATTAGGCGAAGAGCCTACTCGTCGTGCCATTGTTGCCGACCTTACTTGTGATAGCGATGGTAAGATCGACCAGTTTGTAGAGAACTATCAATACGTTTCATCACTTGCTGTTCACTCTTACAAAGAGGATGAACCATACTACATGGGTATCTTTTTACTTGGTGCTTATCAAGAGGCTTTGGGTGATTTACACAACTTGTTTGGTGATACAGATGCCGTAGACGTACTTATTGATGAGAACAACTACACTGTTGAGAGCGTTGTTGAAGGTGATAAAGTTTTTGAAATTTTATCTTACATTCAATACGACAAACGTGATTTATTAAACCGAATCAGAATCGCGACCGAAAACAGTATACGTAAAGGCACAATGACGAACCTTGAAGCCAAACTTTTACTTCGTTATTACGAAGACGGCTTAGATGGTTATACGTATTTAGAAGAAAGAGAATAACTAGTAAGCCCGATATCTGATTCGGGCTTTGTTGACTCAGTTTTTTAAGGGGCGCATGGAAGTAACAACAGAGACAAACGACAATATTCAGATTTTTAACTCTTGGAAAGATTTACTTTTTTCTGAGTTTCAAAAAACCTACATGCAAAACCTTAAAAGCTTTTTAAAATCCGAATACAAAAGCAAAAAAACCATTTACCCAAAATCTACCGAGGTTTTTGCGGCCCTAAACTATACACCCATCGAAAATGTAAAGGTCGTCATTCTTGGTCAAGACCCTTATCACGGTCCAGGACAGGCACACGGACTTTGTTTTTCTGTAAATGAAGGAATTCCAAATCCACCCTCTTTACAAAATATCTTTAAAGAACGCTTAAGTGACTTAAACCTCGAAACACCAAAACACGGAAACCTAAGTCATTGGGCAAAACAAGGGGTTTTACTCTTAAATGCAACTCTGACTGTAGAAGCGCACAAAGCTGGCTCTCATCAAAATAAGGGTTGGGAAGAATTTACGGATACAATCATTAAACTTGTTAACGACAAAAAAGAAAATGTGGTTTTTATTCTTTGGGGTTCTTACGCACAAAAGAAAGCTTCATTTATCGATTCTAAAAAGCACTTTGTAATTAAAGCCCCACACCCATCTCCCCTCTCCTCTTACCGTGGATTTTTTGGGTCAAAGCCATTTTCAAAAACAAATTCATTTTTACAGTCAAAAAAATTAACACCTATTAATTGGTAAGAAGCGAAATCTGTCCGAAACTCGCCTGGAAATCCGAATACACAAATACCCAAATCATCTTAAATTCATTCTTAAAATGGCATCCCGAATGCTAAATATTTTCTAGAAAATCAATTAAGTTTTAAGGAGCTACTTTCGATGAGCACCACAGATATTGTTAAAAAATTTGAAGTAGCTGGCTTTACAAGAACACAAGCCGAATTACAGGTAAAAACTATGGTGGATATGAAGCAAGGATTAATGACCCAAAAAGATGGGGAACTCTTAAATGGAAATGTTAATCTATTAAATATAAAAATGGATCTAGTTGAAAAATCTTTGAACGCAAGAATGGATGGCCTAGACATTAAAATTGATCTAGTTGAAAAATCCCTGAATGCCAAGATTGATTTAGTCCCACTCAAGACCACAATTTATATTGCTGGTTTGCTAGCTACCATTTGGGTATTAACTAACTACGAGCCCATCTTTAGAAAATGGCTATCCACGAGTCACTATTAATTAGTCTGCATACTGGCATTTTATAGATCTAGCGTCTCAGTATGAGACACTAGTTTTTAAAAGCCTTATATTTGATATTAAATCATCCTTTTAAGATCTGACTAAACCTATGATTTTTTTAGAACTTATCCCCACTCGTCCTAAAGTGAGCCGGCTCTTTTGTCGATATAAAATATATGAAAATGCTTATAGTTCTATTATCAATTAGTTTTTCAAAATTTGCGTTTGCAGCAAGCTATGCGTCGGTTGAATCCACCACAGATTCTACAACCGCCCCTATCAAAGCTAAGGCAGAAGAATCTTCCGCAGAAATTAGGCAAGCTACAGCGGCTGGCGAGAAAATTGCTGCGGAAATAAAAACTCAAATATCTACTTGCGTAACTAGCATATCTAAATTTAATTTTGATACAGGCACATGCCCACAAGCAGATTGTATATCTGCGGTATCATCTGCACTTACAAAATATGAACCTCAAATGGTGCAAATATCAAACTCATGTAATAAATTAGGACTAGCAAATAAAATTGGCTGTGAGGGTAACACCTACATGCCTATAGCTACATTCATTACGAGTATGGTTCAAAGTTCTAGTGGTAGCGGCAACGGTAACATGTACAAAAAGTGTAAAAGCGCAGCTATGCTACAAACTGGTATGGGTGCCGTCGGAACAGCTATGGCTGCAACTTGTCAATTTACTAGAGAAAAGTGCATACAAAGTTGTGAAGCTGCTAATTCGGCGGTTCTACAAATAGACGCTGAACTGGAAGCGGCAATGCAAACATTAAGAGGTTTACCAACTGCATGCCAACCACAAGTTAATATTTTAAATGCCCAAATGAAACGCGCAAATCGTATTGTGCTTGAAAGTGTCCCAGCAAAGTTAGAGTACTGTGAGGCTTCACAGATTAACACAATGATGGCTCTAGCTAACGTCACACAAATGCTTCAAGGTGTCGCCCAATCGCAGTCTTGCCAAAAAGAATTAGCGCAAGGTGATTGTATGAAACCAGAGGCAGTGAATAACCCTGCGTGTACAGCTGCGTATTGCAGTAACCAAGCAAACCGTTCGGCTCCACAGTGTGCTGCTATGTTTGGTGAATGTTATTCTGCCAATGCGGGAGCAAATCCGAGATGCGCTTGTTTACAAAATCCAATGCAACAAAGCTGTCTAAACTTACCTTCTATTGATACAAATACAGCAAACCGAGCAACTGCGAGTAGCAATACAGACGGCTATAATTTTGATGAAGACGATATCTATGGAGCACAAGGTGATGACATAGGTTTTGGTGATCCAAACTCTAAAGCTCCGGGTGTAGTTGGCGGTGGTCAGCAAGGTGGAGCTGGTGGTGGCGCTGGTCAAGGTAGCGCCTTAGGCGGCGGCCCAGGTGGCGGTGGTAATGGCGCACAAAAAGGTGTCTATGATACAAACGTAACTGGTGGAACTTCAGCTGGAGCCGTAGGCGGTGGTGGCGCTGGAGGTATTGCTGGATACGGAAGTAATGCTGGTAATGGCGGCGGTTATGGAAATGGGATTGCCGGAAGTGGACTTGCTGGCTCAAAAAATTCTTTAGATCTTAAAAAGTATTTACCGGGTGGTCAGTTTGCTAAACAACGTGAAGATGCAAACACTGGTATCACTCCTGCAAATGGTTTAACGAATTTTCAAAAAGTAAATCGCGCACATAATAATAGTCGAACAAAACTAGTTACACCATAAAATGTAGCTAGTACATTCCGCCCACACGTACTATAATCTATAATAAAAATCCCATTCGGACATTATACCCTATTATCTTGACGTCCATAATTGGTACATATTTTGTATTACGAAGACTCATCTTAAGAGAAGGCTCCATGGTAATACAATTGTATCACCCTATTTAAAATATTTTTTCTCTCATACAAATATGCCATGGAGTTTTCCTTAAGATAAAGTGCTTGTCCGAAATTTAATTTTTATTTCGGACATAGATGCTCTAGGTAAAAATTTACTATGATTTGAAAATAAGAGTCTTAAGTAAAAAAATATTTTTAAAAATTAGGTTCAGAAAATATGGGGTTTATACGATGAATATCATAGATGTAATTAAAGATTTTGAAGGCGTAGGATTTAATCGTAAACAAGCAGAATTGCAGGCCCGATATATGACAAAAACAAATGATAACTTATCTACAAAAGATGATATCAAAGCATTGGGTCACAAGATAGAAGGCTACATTGAGATAATAGGAAAAAAATTTGACTTAATTGATGCAAGATTTGAAACAATAGAAGAAAAGTTCGACTTAAT
>JAGRAL010000106.1:0-424 GCA_020434605.1 Bdellovibrionales bacterium | reverse complement strand
AAGAAAAGTTCGACTTAATTGATGCTAGGTTTGAATTAATCGAGAAAAGATTTGAGCACTTAGAACGTAAAATAGATTTTCTTCCCTTTCAGACGACTGTCTATCAAGCTGGTGTTTTACTAGTTTTTTTTGGTTTATACCAATCTTGGCCAACCATTAAGTTATGGATAGATTCATTTCATTAGCGCGGATCAAGAGCGTCTCTCACTCCATCTCCAATTAAAGATAGTAATACTAATGTAACAAATAGCGCTGCCGATGGATACACCGCTAACCACCAAGCAATGCTAAAATAGTTTTGTGCTTGCGACAGTAACTCACCCCAAGACGGTGTGGGAGGAGGTAGACCTAATCCTAAATAATCTAAACCAGCTAAACTTGTAATGTAAGTAGCAATAATAAAGGGGGCAAACGTGATCACTGG
>JAGRAL010000105.1 GCA_020434605.1 Bdellovibrionales bacterium | reverse complement strand
AGTCATCCGCTCTCTCTAGGCCTGTGGTGTAATCTTGAAGATAATATTTATACCAAGACTGTATTCGTGGCTGGATTTTAATAAAGCCATAATAGTAAGAAATTGCAAGAGCTGCTTGCAGGCGTGGGCTTAAGGGTAATGGATCGCCGTTTGTATCTTCTGTCTTCATGTAATTAGCAGATAGTTCGGTATCAAAATATATAGTTTTAAATTTTGTCTTTGCTTCAAGGCCAAAGCTTTTTGCTTTGTCTTCGTTGAGAGTTTGATATTTGCTACCAGATAAAACAGTCTTAAACATGTCTTGATACTCTATGAAGTAAGCCTTTAATTGATGTTGTTCATTGGTGTTTCCGATCTCGATTTGATTAGAGCGCTCAGGATTTAAATTAGGGTTTTTGGTGGAGTAAGTATCCTCTAAAAATAAGGCGTTTAAAGTGGGGCTTCTGTAGCCTTCGGTGTATGAAATATAATATGCATCCTTACTAAGGGTTAGACCTTTAAGCCATTTTTTATATTTATCTAAATAACGAACTTGTGGTTCTACCACCAGGCTGAAAACTTGGTGAGATTGCTGTATTCCAACATCTAGTTCGTTCTCTCGAAATTTAGTGGTAGATGTATATTGATTGCGTAGCCTGCTTTCATTCCACTGTAGTTGTAAGAGGTTAATAAAATTATTATTAATTAGGCTCTCTAGGTGTAGGGTAGCATTTGTATTTTGATTTGTGATCTTTGAGTAGTCACCAGATTGCCAGTTCTCATTTTCAGTTTGTAAATAAGCAATTTGCCCCTTAAGTATATTTTCAGAATTTAAACTAAGCTCATTGTAGTGTGTAACAAATGAAGCTTGCTGGTTGTATTCATTTTCATCAAAGCCCAGGGCCGCCGGGGTAAAACCATCCTTTTTACCAAACAATACAGAGGTAAATGATTCTTTGTAAAAATATGTAACAGAAGATCGTGTCCAGTCTGAGTGATTAGGGTGCCACCGACCCGCATTAAACCCTAAGCCTGCGTGGTGGTCATAAGAATTTTTAAACGTCTCAGTAAAATAAGTAGCTTGAAGTTGTGAGTCATCACTCTTTACGACGCTTGCATTTACTGACGCAGAATATTGGTCAAAGCTACCAGCAAAAAGTCGCAGCTGATTTCGTTTTTCTTTGGTGGGTACAAAGCGAAGAGCCCCGCCTGTGGCCTTCGAGCCAAAGTATAATGAGGCAGGTCCTTTGTAGACGTAAAGAGTATCAAAAATTTCTTCGCCTAAAAGTACGTAGGCTGGACCGCTTCCATCTCCAGCTTGCAGGGGAGATAAACCAAACAAAGTAAGTGTTCTGTCGGCTGCTAAAGAGCCTCTGATAGAAATGGTATATGAACCGTTTGATCTTGTTTGTATTCCATTTTGCTTTTGCAAAGACTGAAGAAGTGAAGATGTACTATCTTCAGTCATACTAATTTTATCAGCACTACGAGAGGTAAAAAGATCTATGGGACTAGCTACAATAAGACTTTCTTGTTTTTCTTCTATTGCAACAGCAGGTAAGCAAAAAAAACTAAGTGCTAAGATCCTCAGGGACACGCATTTCACGCACGCTCTCAGCAATAAACTTGTGTTCTGCACAGCCCACAATTTTTGCGATTTCGTCTTTTGGAAGAGGTCCAACATGTTCAATTCTTTCTGCTTTTAGTTGAATCATTTTATCGTAGTTTTTCTTGATAACTTCAAGTGGAATTTCACCACTTTCAACAGCTTTAACCACAGCCTCAAGGCCAATCTTATGGGATTCTGGTTCATTACAGTATAAAAGTACATGCGCACCAGCTTTTAGAGCCTGCACAGGGATTATTTTTTTGTCATAGTGGTTAGTTAATGCCTTCATGTCTAGGTCATCTGTAATTACAATTTTTCTAAAGCCAGTTTCCTTGATTAAATCTTGTAAAAACTTCTCTGAAAGAGTTACTGGCCACTCAGGATCTATATTGTTAAATTTAATGTGAGCAGTCATTACCATGTCTACTCGGGCGCGGAATGTTTTTTTGAAAGCTTGTATTTCACGGTTAGACAGTTGATCCCACGTTAAGTCTTCTTCCGGTAGGGCTTCGTGACTATCGATGACGGTGTTACCGTGGCCAGGAAAGTGTTTTGCACAAGTAATAATACGTGAATTGATATACCCTCTAACAAGTGCAGATCCATGCTTTCCAACTATTTCTGGGTCTTCTCCTAATGAGCGATCACCTATCAATACATTTTGCAAATTTGTTAATACATCCACACATGGTGCAAAATCTAAGTTAATGCCAACAGCATTAAGCTCACGCCCCATACACTCGGCATATTTAAAAGTCAGCGCGGCAGAATCAAGGTCACCGAGCTTTCTGATTGGCGGCCAGATTGTGAACGGTTCTTTTAATCTAGCAACACGTCCACCTTCCATATCAATAGCAATAATTAGTGGAGCTTTGTTGGCAGTGCTTAGTCTGGTGTCTTGGATTTCTTGAATTAAACTACAAATTTGTTCTAGAGACTCAATGTTTCTACCAAATAAAGTTACGCCGCCAATATTATTCTCGGTTAAAAACTTTTTTTCATCAGTGCTAAGGCTTTTTCCTTGTACACCAATCATCATAATATTTCCGACTAACTCATTTGTTTTCATACATCATCCGCGTTAAGAAAGTTTCTTAGGATCTAGTATATCCCGCAAACCATCACCAAGTAAATTAAAACCGAGTACTAACAGGACGATGAATACACCAGGAAAAATGCTAATATGAGGTGCATCTAGTAGGGCTTGCCTTCCAGAATTAAGTAGCGCACCCCAACTAGGTACATCGGGGGGTACTCCTAAACCTAAAAAGCTTAAACCAGATTCAGAAATGATAGTTCCTGCCATACCAAAGCTTACCTGCACAATCAACGGGCCTAACAAGTTAGGCCAAATATGCCAGACAAGAATGCGAGGAACTCTAGCCCCGATAGCACGTGCTGATTGAACATACTCTCTTGTCTTAAGGTGTAAAACTTCTCCGCGTACAAGCCTTGCATAGCCGGTCCAGCCAGTAATACATAATGCAAAAATTAAATTTCTTAATGACGGGCCTAAGACAGCAACAACTGCTATGGCTAGTAAAAAGCCAGGGAAAGCATATAGCATATCAATGACTCGCATCAGGGCTTGATCAATTTTCCCACCAAAGTAACCGGCAACAGAACCAAAAATTAAACCTAAGAACATGGATATGCTAACTACAAAAATGGCAACCAGCAAACTTACCCTGGCTCCGTAAACAACTTTGCTAAAAACGTCACTAC
>JAGRAL010000104.1 GCA_020434605.1 Bdellovibrionales bacterium | reverse complement strand
TGTTTGCAAGTTTTAAGTTAGTTTTGCTCACCAGATTTTCCAGTGCACATTACAAATTTAGAAGGTTTTAAAAAAGAGTATAAATTAAAAGAACTACTACCTTTGATGTTTGATAAAAAAGACTTACCTAAATAAGTACAATATGTCTTTCTATTCCCAAGTCATGAGTATCTAGCTTGATCACTTTTGGATTAAGGTTTTTGTATTTGCGCTTAGCTTCTAAAATCTCTTCATCTACCCTAGTCTTTGTGCCTTTGTATAAAAGGTAACGGCCACCATTACTGTAATAAGCTTTGGTCATGTCAAGAATGGTAACGAGTGGTTTAAAAGCTCTCGCTGTGATTAAATCTACCGGTGGGTTTAAAGGTATCTCGCTATAGGGTTGGCACCTAGGAAAGTCAGCTCTCAACCAACTTAAGTATTCTTTCTTTTTATTACTCTTTTCATATAAAAATAGCTTTGCTTCTTTAAAATGTATCTGCAGCGGAAAAGCCGGTATCCCCCCGCCTGTCCCTAAATCTGCAAGATTTGAGAAGTCTGGGAAATATTCAATGGGAAGTAAGCTATCAATTAGGTGTAAAACAAGCTCTTCGGGGGTCATTTTACGACTTACTAAGTTGAGTTCTTGGTTTTTAGCCCATAACTTGGACAGAAATAAAGCATAGGCTGGCACATCTTGTAAATCCACCCCGAGCTTTTCAAGTAAGCTTTTTTTATGTAGTATCAAGTTTTGAAAGTTTTCTTTCATGAGAGCACTATAATTCTAGAGGGTATAAAATGAAAAGAGATTTAATTAAATACATCTTAATTACAGAAAATGAGAAGGATGTTTACATTCAGGGCTGGGTCAGAACTAAAAGAGACTCTAAAGGATTCGCTTTTCTAGAAGTTAACGATGGCTCTAGTTTAAAAAACATACAAGCTATCGTAGAAGAAGGCGTAAAAGGCTTTGATCTATTAAAAAATATCTCTACTGGCGCATCTGTGGCTATCACTGGAAGCTTAGTGCCATCACCTGGAAAAGGCCAAAAATGGGAAATTAAAGCGAAAGAAATAAATATGTATGGGGAGGCGCCAGCGGATTACCCTCTACAAAAAAAGGGGCACACCCTTGAGTTTATGAGAGAGATTGCTCACCTCCGCCCTAGATCTAACTTATTTGGTGCTATTTTTAGAGTAAGAAGTCGCCTTGCTTATGCGGTTCATAAGTTTTTTCAAGAAAGAGACTTTGTGTATGTACACACTCCGATTGTTACTGCATCAGATTGTGAGGGAGCAGGAGACTTGTTTAGAGTCACTACCATTCCCCATGAAGTCATTAAAGACGGCAAAGTAGATTATGCTAGGGATTTTTTTGGTAAATCTACTTATTTAACAGTTTCAGGACAACTTGAGGGCGAGCTATTTGCCACTGCCCTATCGAATGCGTACACATTTGGCCCAACCTTTCGTGCAGAAAACTCAAACACGGCAAGACATGCGGCAGAGTTTTGGATGATAGAGCCCGAGATGGCTTTTGCTGATTTAGATTTAAATATGCAAACGGCAGAAGATTTTGTTAAGTTTTTACTAAAAGATGTAATGGAAAACTGTAAGTCTGATCTTGAGTTCTTCTCTAGTTTTGTAGATAAAAAATTAATGGAAAGGTTAAGTGGCGTATTAGAAAAGCCTTTTGTACGCTGCACTTACACGGATGCTGTAGATTTAATTAAAAAATCAGGTAAAAAGTTTGAGTTTAATGTGGAATGGGGAATTGATTTACAAACCGAACACGAAAGATATTTAACGGAAGAACACTTTAAATCTCCGGTAATTATCTATAATTATCCAAAGCAAATTAAACCATTTTATATGCGTAAAAATGACGACGGTAAAACTGTAGCTGCCATGGATGTCTTGGTTCCTGGTATTGGTGAGTTAATTGGTGGCTCGCAAAGAGAAGAAAGGCTTGATATTTTACAAGCAAATATGGAAGAGCATGGGCTAAATCAAAAGGATTATTACTGGTACTTAGATACTAGAAAGTACGGAACAGTTCCCCACTCTGGTTTTGGCTTAGGCTTTGAGAGAATGATCATGTTTGCAACCGGTGTTAGTAACATCCGTGATGTAATCCCATTTCCTAGAACGCCTAAAAACGCTGAGTTTTAGTTAATCACAAGCCTGCGCTTTAGTCGGTGAAATCACTGAGAATGTATTTGTAGCAAGGCTTTCTGTGCCTTGGTTAACATTAACCGTGACATATTCTGTTTTAGTGATCTTTGAAATATCTAAAGTCAGCGCTATACTTTGCTCTTTTTGTGAACCAATAGTTATGT
Organism: Bdellovibrionales bacterium; assembly: GCA_020434605.1. Taxonomy (GTDB): domain Bacteria; phylum Bdellovibrionota; class Bdellovibrionia; order Bdellovibrionales; family UBA840; genus JAGRAL01. Next base: position 484 of record JAGRAL010000104.1, on the reverse strand, counting down.
TTGCCTTGGCTAGATGACCATTTATGTCTTTTGGTAAAATCGTATTTAACAAATATGTAGCATTTGCGCATGAAGTAGCATTATTATTTTTTACGACTACGTTATATGTTTTTGAGTTAGATGTTTCGCCAGTTAAATCAACACGAATGCTTGGATTCACCAAACAAGGTGAAGTACGTCCATTGTTGATAGAAACCTTGATGATACCATTTTGTACTCCCAGATTTGATATTATAATTCCTGAGTCCTGAATTTTGGCACTTTTATTAGGCGCAATATTTGTTATGTATAAAGAGCCTGAGCCATGATATTGAGTATGTATATCAATTGTGCCGGGACTTGAGCCTGTATAAAACTCGTCTACTTGCGAACGGCTCGAAATATAATATGGTCTATTGCCCTTTTTAATGCGAACAAACTGAACCTCATCCCCCATAGTTTGTTCTGGAGCCCAATCTATTGGTGCAAGTTGAAGCTCGGTATT
>JAGRAL010000103.1 GCA_020434605.1 Bdellovibrionales bacterium | reverse complement strand
TTGAAAGGCCATAATCATTACTATGGACATCACTATACCGACAAACAATTGAGTGTTTCTGCTGATCATCATATCTTTATTATAACCTAGTAATTAAAATTCATAAAATATAACGTTTCAAAGTGAGACAGTAAATTATCAAAGTTAACAATAGCTTACTACTTGTCCTTTTTAAACTCGTCACACTCATACATTTTTAATAGCCTAGCGTTATAATAAGTACCTGACTTATCAAACTGCCAAGGTGCATAGGGGTAAAACTTTGCTTCGACGCATTTACCAATTTCGGCGACTGACCACTGGCGGTCTTCAGTGGATGAAGTTACGATTTCACCGTCAGCAATCTTTACTGCTACAGCATACGAGAACAATTGCTTTTCTGCCATCTTAGAGCTCTCTTCGCCGGTACCAACTACAGCCACAGGTGCCGTGGGCTTTTCTACTTTAACGATGATTCCTTCCACTTTTCTGGCAAAGATATAACTGTAATAATTTATAAAAATATAACCGCTTAAAATAAGAAAAATTACGAGTAAAAGGGCGTACATAAATTTTTTCACAACTAGCTCCAGGTAAACAAATGTATGTTTACAAAGTAGCTAAGCTCTTAAAAGAGTTCAATGAATTTGTAAGAAAAATAGTACCCTCCATGGCAGGACAGCCCATCAACCTCATGTTAAAGATGAGTACGTTTATCGTATTACTAAATTATACGCATAGCTAATTGTCTTGCCATAGGTGTCCGACACTGAAACGGCTTGTACCATGTAATTCACGTTGCGCTGTAAGCCTTGTACAAACACCTCATGTTCAGTTCTTAATACATTATCACTATATGTTAAAAGCTCTTGGCCCGTATCCATGTTTACAACCAGTACTTGGGCAGTGGCGGGGATATTGGTATTCCAAACAACTTGTATCTGTCCATCATACATATCACGTACTGCGATATTTGTGATAATTGGGGCCGTCCCATTCGTGCAAGGGTTTATAGGAATACTAGCTGGCAATTCATAGTTGTTAGAGTCTAATGGCTTCCAACCTCTGGCTAATAAGCCATTGTAGGCAGCTTTTGGAGCAGAGTTATTGTTGTAATCAAAGTACATCGAATTACCTTGTTGTCCGCAACTTACATCTGTTCCTACTTCGCTATCACTGCTAATTTTTCTCCACATAGGGATTACAGAAATGTGATCCCTTGGGCCTTGGTAGTAATGAATTTTTGCTATATATGAATCATCTGCATTCATCTGTATAGATCTACTAGCACAACCAAATCGAGTTGGATGTGTACCATCATTATCAACTACGGTTACATATGTGCCTGCATCACGAACTTGTAATACAGATCCGTCATCTGAAAGTAGCGCTAATTCGTATAAGCCTGGTTCATCATTTGGACCTAGTTTTATTACTGTTTCAATTTCTAATGCAAAATTCTCAATTAATGTTTCACCACTATCTTTAGATATGGTGTTTCCGGTTTCTGTAGGAAACCCTAAATTAAACAATCTAGTAGGAACATTGATTTGCGAAAAAAATATGATCTTGTCTGATTTTGTTCCTGCAGTAAAATAATCAGCAACATGAGAAAGGGGAGTAGATCCATCTTCTAAATAATATAGATTTGCTTTTAACCCACCATTAGGAGTTTGATTTCCACCTCCACCAAATGGATCACACACAAGTCTATTTAAGGAGAACATATTCACGTCAAAGTAGTTTTCTGGGTTTAGGTTCACCCCTTCAATCTCAGTTCCACCTTCATTACAAGCTGTGGCTAGTAATAAAATAAGGGCACTGGCTATTTTTGTGGTTCTCATAACGTTCTCCTGTTAACAACTTCTACAGAATACAAGGGTTTAGATTTTTTATGAAACCAAAGATATTTTCTGTCTCAGCTGGACCCACTAAAAGTTCGACACTTTTTTAAACTTTCTCATTTTGTTTTATATTGATACTTGGTTTGGTGTTGGTGTGATGAAGAAGTATGCCAATTTCTTTCTGAGACAATTGTAGTGTCTCAGTGTCTCGCTCGATATTGAGACACTGAGACAGCTTATGTTGATTTTAAGGTTTGATACTATTTCTTACTTTAACGCAATCTACGGTGTTGTTAGTAACAGGTATATCAATTCCTAAATCGTATAATTTCTTACAAGTCGATTTAAACCGTTCTTCTAATATGTCCCATTTCCAGGAATTTACCGAAACAAACTTTCCTAGGGCATGAACCCTGGCGATACGTTCTCTTGTTACAAAGGCTTTATCCATATGAGCTACTATGATCTGCGGGTCTTGTGTGGTCTCAAGCCATTTTAGTTCTTTTTCAGACCTAGGCTTATATAAAAGACCAACTTCGGTATCAATTTTTCTGGCTTCCGCATATTTGTCTAACTCTGCATTTACCTGAAAGTAGGCCCATGCATACAAGTTACTATCTTTGACGATTTGTAGGGTCGGTTTAATGACAGGTATGGTTTTAAACTCAGCATTAATAATGGCGCGGCTATTAACTAGGTCCACCACTTGTTGAAAAGAAGGAATTAAGTGTTTCGTACCATCAAATAGACAGGTTTTAATATAGTCCCAACTTTTCTCGGCGATAAGGCCCTTGCAGTTAGTTTTGTGGTCTAAGTCTTCATCATGAAATACAACGACAACTCCATCTTTGCTTAACCTTAGATCCATTTCTAGGATATCTACACCCTCTTGAATGGCATCTTCAAATCTCTCTAAAGTATTATAGCTTGCGGCATGCATACCACCTCTGTGGCCCGCAACCATAGGTGATTCCATGCGGTCCCAAATGGTATAGCTAAAACTCATAGATAAAAGGAATGATAAGATCATATTTGTCCCCCCGACTGAGCACATTAAAACGTATTCACATTCGGAATAAAAGTGAGTTTTTGGTTTGTGTTAAATTTCTTAATTACAGATCTAAAAAGATTACTATTTATGCAAACAAATCAAGGTGAGTGCCAAGGGTAGTATGTGGTTTTTAAGCCACCTCAAGTCACAAACCTGTCAACATAGGCTATTATTGACAAACCTCTGTTCCTTATTCAGGCTGATACAATACAAATTAAAGGAGGAAGTATGAGAATTAGTTTAATAATTGCAGGAGCTATGTTGGCGTTGTTTCAACTGTCTTGCGCAAGTATGTTAAAAGAAGAATGTCAAATGGGTAACTGGTCTGACTATGGTCACCGTGATGCTACTAAAGGTGAATCAGCAGATCGTTTTATGACTCACTCAGAAGCTTGTATGAAACACGGTATTACTGGTAATAAAGAGCAATACATGACTGGCTTTACGGCAGGACTAAAAGATTTTTGTACACCTGACAATGCCTATCAGTATGGTCTAAATGGTGGAAACTACAAAAACACTTGTCCTCCAGGCATGCACACTAAGTTCATGACTAACTACAAAAAAGGAAAAGAGATTTTTGATATTAACTCTAGCATTAGCACTCTTGAGAGAGAAATCGATGGTCTTTCAAACAGCATGGTTGATCCAGGACTATCATCATCTCAAAGAACAAAAGCGGCTTTTGATCTTCGCGAAAAAGAAAGAAGAAAATCTGAGCTTGAAAAACGCCTTCTTGTAATCCAATTAAAAGAGGAAATGAAGAAGAACTAATGCAGTCTGCATTTGATTTAAACGCATATCATTTTTCCAAAAGGATGCATTTTAAGAATGTGTCCTTAGGAAATCAATTTAAAGTTTTACTCCATACACCCTACGAACTCGTAGTTGAAAAAGCTGATAAACAGTACATTTTTTTATACAACTTTGGCAGTGTTGTATTTGCTAATTGGGAAGCAAAAGAAAAAGAAGAGATGATTCAAACTCTATCTAATATTTTTTCTTTAAATACCT
>JAGRAL010000102.1 GCA_020434605.1 Bdellovibrionales bacterium | reverse complement strand
AATGGGAAGAGAAAAACAATACACAAAAAAAATCCGGCTCGAAGCCGGATTTTAGATTTAATTAGTGCCCGTGGTTATTTCCGGGTTTGTAAAAATATTCCTCTGGAGCAAAATCATCCACCTGAATGGCATCAAGCCTAACCGCCTCAGCCTGCTTCATAACTTCATATTCACTAGCATCAATAATTTTATTACCAAATGCTAACTCAACAAGCTCCAACCCTTTCTTCTTAGGGATTAGCTTCTTACGAACAGCTCGACGCATCTTTCTCTCGATATCCTCTGCCTTTTTAACCATTGTAAAAGCATATGCTAAACGGCCGATGGCTTGGTCTTTTTCTTTAGGAACAAAGATTCCATCTAGTAGCCTAGCTCGCTGAGCACTGTCTTGCTGAATCAGGTAAGATACATCATGTGTATTTTTATCTGAAATTGTAGCGCTATAAATATTTAAACCTGACCAAAAACGAATTGGTCCTGCTAAAATCCACTTTAAAACTGGGATATCTAAATTTTCGTAGATACCGTCCATTGCTCTTTGCATTTGAGTAAATGCATGCTGCATAGAATAGTCTAATAGTGGGATATCCTCTTTTGGCTTACCATCTTTTTCGAAGCGATAAAGAACCGCAAATCCAAAATACATCCAAGATAAAAAGTCAGCATATCTTCCTGTCAATTTACCTCTTGTTTTTAAAGCACCACCAAGGCCACCTAAAGCAACGTCAGCCATAAGGGCGAAGACCGCTGATGCCCACGACATTTTACGGAAATACTTAGCATGGGCCCCCGAAACTGGAGATATAGACAGTCTACCTCTAGTCACAGACAGTAATACTGCTCTAAATAAGTTTCTTACAACGTGGCCTACGTGCCCCCAGAAAGCGGCATCAAAGGCTTTTGCGTCATTTTTTTCTAAGGCATTTAATTCTTTATACGCATATGGATGGGCACGAATAGCACCTTGACCAAATATGATCAATGTACGAGTAAGTATGTTTGCCCCTTCCACAGTGATACTGATTGGCATTCCAATGTATCCATTTGCAATAAAGTTTCTTGGGCCTCTAGAAATTGCATTACCCCCCAAAATGTCCATTGCATCGTTTACTGCTGTTCTAGACATCTCAGTCGCATTGTATTTACAAATAGCAGTTACCACCGGAGGTTTAACGCCCAAATCTAAACCAGAACAAGTCAATCGGCGTTGAGCTTCTAATATATAAGAAAACCCTGTCATTCTTGCTAGTGGGTCTTCAATCCCTTCAAACTTACCAATCGATAATCCAAACTGTTTACGGATTGTTGCATGCGCTGAAGTTCCTAAGGTCGCTAAGGCAACTCCACCAGTAGCTTGGCCTGGTAAAGATATCCCGCGGCCAGCAGCTAGACATTCCATTAGCATTTTCCAGCCTCTGCCAACACCAGATTCTTCGCCAATGATCGCATCTAACGGTACAACGACATCTTTACCTTGCGTTGGACAGTTATAAAAAGGAATGGTTAATGGGTCATGTCTGCGGCCCACTACAACTCCTGGTGTTTTTGTAGGAATGAGCGCACAAGTGATACCAAGGTCTTCACCTTTTCCTAATATGTTTTTAGGGTCACGTAACTTAAAGGCTAAACCTAAAACTGTAGAGATTGCAGCTAACGTAATATAACGCTTATTCCAGTTTAATTTAACGTAGATCTTACCGTCATCACCCTTAAATAGCTCCCCACTTGCTGTAATAGAGCCAGCATCTGAACCCGCAGTTGGCTCTGTTAGAGCAAAACATGGAATTTCTTCGCCCACAGCTAGTTTTGGTAAATATCTATCTTTTTGAGCTTGTGTTCCGTAGTGAATTAAAAGTTCCGCTGGGCCCAAAGAGTTAGGAACCATTACGGTAGTCGACAATGGTACACAACGAGATGATAGTTTTTTAATTACGCACGAGTGTAAGTAAGCACTAAATCCTAAGCCACCATATTCTTTTGGTATGATCATACCAAAAAGTTTTTCTCTCTTAAGTACGTCCCATACCTCTTTAGGTAAGGCTCTTTCTTGTGTAATTTTCCAGTCATCTGCCATTTGGCAAACTTTTTCAACTGGTCCATCTAAAAAGGCTTGCTCCTCGGCAGTTAGCTTAGCATATGGAACTTCTAACATTTTTTTGAAGTTTGGTTTTCCTGAAAACAAGTCGGCTTCAATCCAAACCACACCTGCTTCAAGAGCAGTTTTTTCGGTTTCAGATATTACCGGCACAAATTTTAATTTGTTCATCACAAACATTACTACTTTTGATACAAGTAGTGTTCGTAGTGGCTTGATGATAAAAAGAAGTGATATCGCCACATAAGTAATTAGTAGCCATTCAGGCGCTGCGTAACCAAGTAATAAACCAGTTACCACAATTGCCCATACTAAGTATGGCGCTCCTAAAAAGCCGATTGCTAAAACCACCAGTGCTGAAATTGCACAAGCCATTCCACCATAAGGAAGTAAAAACCCTGCAATGTTATCCAATGCTGTCATAAATTCTCCTACGTTATATAACGCTTTCATTGTATCTCGTTACTGCAAGCAGAAACAACTAATTCAATAAAAGTGTTCCAAAACTATCCTCTCTAAACTGCCTACTAAGACCCCAACTTACCGAGATAACTAGACTATTTAAGATTTTACTCGCCGCTTGCATCATAGTGTACCATATGGTACACTATATATTGATGGAAACACTTCGCCCAAAAGATAAAAAAGCAAAAATTTTAGACATTGCTTTCAAGTTATTTCGTAAACATGGCTATCATGGAACAGGGCTTAATAAAATTTTACAACTCTCAAACACAGGCAAATCGCAATTATATCATTACTTCGACAGCAAGCAAGATCTTACTCGACACGTTTTACAAGCCTATGCAGAACGCATTTTACAAGAGACGGCACTCTTTATGAATCATATAGAAAGCTTGGATGAGTTTGAAAAATTGATCGATGGAAGTCTAAAATTAGTACAAACTAGCAATGAAATATGTGGTTGCTTAGTGGGTTCAATCTGTGCCGAATTGGCTACATCTGATGAGATCATTCGTGTGGAAATATCTCATATTTTTGAGAAGTGGAAAAATTTATTTAGCCGTGGATTGACCAGACTGCAGGCAAAAGGTCTTTTAAAAGCCGAAGCAGATACGGAAGCAATAGCAGAGCACTTTTTGATCACTGCACAGGGTGCATTTTTAATGGCTAAAGCAAACAAAGACCTAAGTATAGTACGAAAAACTTTTCTACAAGCCATTCAATACATCAAGTCCTACGCATCTACATAGTGTACCGATTGGTACACTCACCACTTTTCACGATCTTTTGATTGTGAGTTTATTTTTGCTCTAGTAGTCTTTCTAAAAAAGGAGATTTCAATGAAATCTATATTCATATTTTTAGCTAGTTTATGTCTTACAACCAGCCTACAAGCCAAAGAAATGCATGGCTTTACATTTTCTGACAACGTAGAGCTTCAAGGACAGAACCTGACTTTAAATGGCCTAGGTGTAAGACTCGCTACCTTTTTTAAAGTTAAGGTTTACGTAGCAGGCCTCTATTTAGCTAAGCCCGCAAAAACGGAAGCTGAAGTAGTAGCTCAAACTCAGAATAAATTGATTGAACTTAGATTTTTAACGAGTGTTGATAAGAGCAAATTAAAAGACGCATGGAGTGAGGGCTTTAAGAAAAATTTGGGCGCAGATGGCTATAGCAAAGTAAGCGAAGCCGTTTCTACTTTAAATGCGTACATGAGCTCAATGAATAAAGAACAGATTATGAAGTTCGCAACGGTTGGCGATTCCGTCTTTGTCACTGTAAAGGGTAAAGATTTTCCGCCTATAAAAAACGAGTACTTTGCTCAAAACTTCTTAAAAGTTTTCATTGGACCTGTACCTCCAAACGAAGAATTAAAAAAAGGACTCTTAGGAGCAAACTAAGTTAGTTAAACAACTTAGGAAACGGCGTGCAAGATCCACCAGAGCTTGGAGGGGCATCCGATTTTACTTTTAGATAAGACCTATAGGTATCAGAAACCAATTCGCGAATGAGTTTTGATAATCCACTAACAGTTAAGTTAAAGTCGTTCGTTGTAAAAGAGGGGCTTACTTCTGAAGTTAAAATTAGATATTGCTCACCATTACCCTTGGCTTTAAAAAAACCAAGCCTAGCCTCTGAGCCTCGCTGCATATACATCAACGCATCACTACTTAATGACAATCTCTCGAGCGTAGCTCTATGCTCAGCTAAATAATCTCTATTCGCTATTGAGAAAAAGAACCTAGCATTCTTGCCAATCGCGCTGAAGATGTCTTTATCCATATTGTATCTCATCAATTGTTTTGTAGTATGAGCCTCTATTTCGGCGTGACTTGCATTTCCTAAAGTCTCAAAAAACATTTCTAAATCAGCACGAACCAAATCAGGTAATCTTTCTAAATGGGGCAACCGGTAAGCTACAGAGACTGTGATCTTACCCGTCACAGGAAACTCATTGGCCCTATCTGACTTAGGTTCCATGAATTCATCAAAAGGACTATAGCCATAAGGTGAGTACGCTGACAGTAATACAAAGGCAGTGTCAGACCTAGCTACTACAAAGTGCCTACCGTTGCTATTTTCTACCGCTGCACTATCAGCGATTGAGCTAGTATCCCAAGGGTGTATAGGGTTAAGACTTAAAAAAGCATCGGTCTCTTTTCCATGGTATTCGCGCTGGATTAAAAAAGGCTCTGTTGCGCTCACTTGCTCTAGCAACCAAGACGTATTGTTCCTTAAAGTTTCGCTGTCCTTAATCACTGAAGGTAAGTCAGTCGGAGCACGGCCATAACTTCTATTTTCAGAATATTTATAAATTTCAGCCAAGGTCTTCTCATCAATAATTTGCGAATACCCGCAAACTGGAAAAAAACTTGCCAGCAGACTCAAAAAAGCCATTTTAGATACAATCTGTTTCATAGTATTTGTCATTATTTAGCAAATTTTATACCTGACATACTGGAACATACGCCACCCTATTTGCTCTAAAATATATTAATTACTGGTTCGACTAAATACTATTCACTCTTCTGATTGATTAGTTAAAGAACTGAACTTCGCATTTCCCATCGATTGTTACCCATTCGCTATCCTGATCACAAGTGCTTTCAACTGCTGGGCCCGCCATAGGATCAATCTCAATAGTCCCAGCTCCATAAGGGTATGCAAAAATGATATTCATATAATAGCGCTTTCCTGGGGTCAGTGAACATGCCCCCGTATAAGTCACATCCTGACTAAAGCTAAACTGACCGTCGGACCCGCCGACTCGACACTGCTTGGTAAACGTTGGATCACCAGCAGCCCTCTCCTGAGTGGTTTTTGTAACATATGTTGCGCGAAAATCTCCCGGGCACTCACTAATTGTAAGGTACATATAATCAGCCGCATTCATCATATAGTACCCAGGAGAAACATTGATCGGCCATCCAGAGTTGTGCGCTCTACGCCAGTATAAACGCCCCACATATGATGGATTACCTGCATTGGAAATAGTAAATGCGACACTCAGATACTGATTACGCATACTAGCACCATTAATCTGGTAGCTGCCGACTGGGGGCTGTTGGCTGGACAGGAATAGGAGTTTTATCGCCGCCAGCACTACCTACACTTAGATCTTGCAAAACCTCCATGGGCTTACCGCAGTTCTGATAGGCAATGGCGACTAAGGTGAGCAAGGAGAGGCTAAGGATATATTGAAAAATACTTCTTCTTTTCACTGTCTAATTATCGGAAAAAGTGTCTCAAAACTTTACACTCAAGAGAAATAGAAACGTAGTAGAAGTCTCTAACTTGATAAGCTCCAATGACCTGCCTTTATTGAGTTTTAAATATATGTTGAAGCGTGATTTGAGTTTTATTTGAATTTTGATTGATTCATGGCTGTTCCCAGAAAACTTAGAACTAACGCAACAAATGAATATATAAGGGGAAGAATTAAAGGCTAAATATGTAAGTGATATTAAGGTCTTAGGTCTATGCTTTAGCGCACCAAATTCACTACATCTGGCTAGTAACCCCTCTTAA
>JAGRAL010000101.1 GCA_020434605.1 Bdellovibrionales bacterium | reverse complement strand
GCCTCAAAGCCACCTTTAAATATTGTCTCTTGCGGAGGTAGGACATCACAAAAAGCTGTACTCTCTACTGTGTCAGCAATAAACATAGTATCAGATCCACGGTAAGATAGGTGTGTTAGTGTAGAGTAATACGAATCTAATTTTAATTTTAAATTAGAATTTGCCGGTGGTGTTGTAGGTAAATTGCAGGCTAAACCCAAGTCTGACTTCAATCGAAGAGTTTTTTCTGTCAGACCGTATTCGGCAATATTACCAGAAGGTAAATTTCCTAAAAAGTAGGGAAGACCATCTAGTATAACAATAAATATATTTCCACCGGACTTAGACGCAGCCTTTTCAACTGCCTCAGAAGCATCACGAGTTGTAGATATCATTTCGGCTCTAAACTTATCTTTATACATATCTGTCAGTACTTTTTTATCTACGGCATCCTGAATTTCAGCTAACTTTAAATTTAAATACTGCCTTTCATCATCTGTAAGAGCGGGTCCACTTTCACCGCGCTTTAATTTAGCATGATATTTTAATATCTCTATCTCCTGAGCTAGAGTGATTTCAACCCTCACACCTTTTATATAGACATAGCGTTTTCCAGTAAGCCACTTAGATTCCATATTTGATAAACTGATCCAGTCTCTTTCGGCTTTTGTTGTAGCGTATTTTGGATGGATTATAGGTATGTTGTGATGAAAGCTTGTGATCTCTTTTAAATTTACGACTATATTCGTACCTTCGATTTTACCAAGCTCTCCTGTAATTTGAAGAGATTTGACTTCAGATTTAGCCGCAAATATTTGTGATAATAATATGAATACTAATATCATTTGGCCTCCCTATACTTATTCAGCAAACCTTATGCCTGGGAGTTCAAATATATTAATAGCTGTGGGGCTTAATCTCAAAATGATACGCTGAGTGCAAATTAGTTTCACGTATCATTATGAGACGCTTATAACCATTCGTAGTTAAAGCTAACGCTGATACGGTCCTGGCTACTTTTATTGGGTGGTACTTCATGCCTCATCCACGACTCAAATAATACAATGTCTCCGGCTTTGGGTTGTAAGTGTAAGTAGGGTTGTTGCGTACTTGGTGCTGAAATTTTACGTGGAGGAGAGTTCATATATTTAGTGATATTTGGATCTTCAATTTTAAGACTACTAGATCCTTTGGGAATCTTTACATAATAGGTACCAGAGATGACTGACAGAGGGTGAATATGAAGACTGTGATACGTATTCGCTGGCACAACATTTACCCAACAGGTAGTCATTAAAACTTTACGACCCTGTAAATCCCAATGTAAGCTAGATATATACTTTTTAATATGTGGGCGCAGGATCTTTTCAAGGTCAATAAAATCAGGAAACCTTTGGTGCAAATCTGTTATAGAGTTATATGAGGTATAACCACCGACATAATTTTTTTTAGACCAACGAATACCTTCAAGGTCAGTTCTGGTTAATACATTGATATCATGTAATAAGCCAGCATTTAGAGCTTTTGATTTACTGCCTATATTTGCTGTATAAATTTGTATCGGAAAAACATTCTTCGTAGGCATTATTGATTGGCCTCACTTAATAACTCTTTAGCATGAGCTAGGCTTGTCTTGGTAATTTTCTCTCCCGAAATCAGTCTAGCTATCTCACTAACTCTTTCTTTGCTACTAAGCTCATTGACATTCATCTTCACTGTTTTTGCTGTTGGATCTTTTTCAATAAAGTAATGAGCATCAGCGTAGCAAGCGACTTGTGGCAAATGTGTGATGCATATAACTTGCTGACCAACAGAGATTTGTCGCAATTTTCTACCGACCTTTTCAGCGGTCTCTCCACTAACTCCTGTGTCTACCTCATCAAATAAATAGGTTCTTGATAGATCGGAAGATCCAATAACATTTTTAAGAGATAGTAGGATTCTGCTTAACTCACCACCGCTGGCTGTTTTTGCAAGTGGGCGTGGCTCTGTATTTTTACCAACACGGCACAAAAATTCGATATCGTCTTGTCCGTTTATGTTTAAATCTTCTAGGCGATTTACACCCACCTCAAAGGTAAGACCTTTCATATTTAAATCTTTTAACTCATCATTTACACCGTCTTGTAAAAGTTTTGCGGCGTTCATTCGCGTGCGATGTAATTTTTGAGCGTGTGCAAGAAGCTGTTTTTGAATTTTTGCAGTTTGGGCTTCTAGATCTTTTAAAATATCATCATGATTTTCTATATGGTGGATTTCATCCTCGATGCGAGTTAAATGAGTCAGTATATCGGTAATTGTTGGTCCATATTTTTTTTGCAATTTACGAAGATCACTGAGGCGCTCTTCAATTTTTCCTGTATCAAAATCGTCAGTGTCGATATCTTTATTATAGCTTTGTAATTGATATGAAAACTCGTCACTTAGAGCAAGGGCCTGTTTTAATAAATCCATTTTATCAAAAAGATTTTGGTCATATTTTTTTAGTTCAGCTCCTAAATGTAATGACTTTTTTAATCTAGTAATTACTGAATCTTCATCATCCATCAAAATATCAGATAAGGTGCTAATAACTTCTTTGATCTTTGCGGCGTGTTTTACGCGGTTGTAAGAAGCTTCTAGCTCTTGCTCTTCATTATCATCTTTAAGAGAAAGGGCTTTGATTTCATCTCTTTGGTATAATAAAAAGTCTAACTGCATCTTTTTTGCTTCAACATCGGCTTTGATAGTTTCGATTTTTTCTTGAATTTCTTTATG
>JAGRAL010000007.1 GCA_020434605.1 Bdellovibrionales bacterium | reverse complement strand
TGTTAAGTATTCACCACTGGTTTCTTTTAAAGTAGGGTCGGAGTTGCTAATTTCAAACTGAATATCTTTTTCTTGGTAGGCAATACCGGCTTTTATGTAGGGTTGTAAAACATCACCCTTGCCACCAAAACTTAAGATAAAGTCTGCGCCAATCATCTGAAAATTTACGATTTGAGTGTATGGCATGCTAGTGCCACCGATGTCTGTAGTACTTTCTGTTTTTACATAACCTTCTGTGTAGCTGATTTCGATGGCTGAGTTTTCAAAAAAGTAATACGCGATAGAACCGGTTACACTTCGTGTAGTTGATGTGTTGTCTTCATCTACCGAATTTTCTCGTAGGTTGGCAGAGGCTCCGACTTCTACAAAACCGGCCACTGCGTTTATTGAAAACAGTAAAATAAAAATGATGTACTTCATTTGTATTAGAATATCAAAATGCCATAGAACTCACAGCTCTTTACATTTTTTCTAGAAGAACGGATAGGAAGGAATTTCCTAGTTAATGTGCTTTATGTACTTTGGATCCCACATTACAGAAAAGCGATATTGTAGATGTATAATCCCATCTTTTTCGACCAACTCAGTAGGTGGGTTTAAGAAGGGGGCTCCTGTTTGAAAGGCTAGTACAGCAGCTTCATCCCATGACTTAATACCAGAGCTCTTGATAACTACACTGTTAAGGTAGTTTCCGTCTTTATCTAACCTAATTTCGATCATAGTGGTGTTTTCCCCTTTTTTTAGGGCTCCAATAACACCTCGGCGTTTAAACTCTATCAATGTGTCTTCAATTCTGTTAACCCAGCGAATACGAATTCTATCGTTGATTCTTTCGTGAAAAGAATAAAATGTATATTCATCTGTATTGATAGAATTAAAATCTCCTATATCGATGTCTTTAAACAACCTTTCTCCACTAGAAGAATCTCCAGTTTTTGCGTAAAGCCCCCCAAGCTTTGATAGGTCAACAGGCTTAGGTTTCACCATTTGGTTAAGGTCATTGGGATCAGTGATTTGCTCTGTCTGCTTTGTATTCTTTTGTAGTGATACTTGTTCACGAGGAGATCTATTTTCTGTGGGCCCATTTTTTCGAGCTATAGTCTCTTTAGAGACACGCTGCCATTTTTTAGATAAAAACGGAGTCTGCTTTTTATCAATGACTTCGATTTCAGGGGCTTCCGCAAACATGGCAATTTGCTTGCCCTGTTGAGGGTTAATAGTGACCTCAATGACATCGTCTTTGGCCATCTCAAAATAAAGCGGTCTAGACTGGTCATAGAACCAGAGATAGAGGGCTAAGTGGACAAATAAACTGATTGTAAGTGCTCGAAAATACATAACTTTAACGAATCTACCTCATTTTTATGCAATTGGCAATATGAACGCCAAAATGGCTAAAGTTGAGACACATTTCACCGATAAGATAGTTAGTCCTTAGGGGGGATTATGCAGCAAAAAAGTAACGTTATCGATATGACTGCCCGCCGCCGTGAGCAACTATCTAATGAGAATGCACACGAAAGCCAGGAAGGCAAAGCCACTATAGTGGATATGACGGTGAGAAGACAGGAAGTTATCTCCGAAGAAAGACGCCAAGTTAAGCGTACTATATTAGCCGAGTTTGTTGGGGCATATGTGCTTATACCTGGTAAAGGTCTTCAAAAGGTAAGTGTATATGACATTGGAGATGGAGGCCTATCGTTTGATATGGACTTTGAAGCCGGTCATTTTAACATGGGTGAAGAGTATGCAATGAGACTCTATTTATCCAAAGATACTTATTTACCTTTTACAATTAGAGTATCTAACTTTAGAGAAGTTCATGATGAAGGTGTAATTAGACATGGTTCGCAATTTATTAAGAACACCACTAATTCTGAAGCGCTAAAACACTTTGTCGCTTTTTTAGAAACGGTAACTGCTAGTTTGCAAACAGACCGTGGTGACATCACGGTAACTAAAATCAGATAAAATATAGGTTAAAGTCCGAAGTTTTCACTCGGACTTTAACTATTTTAAAATTCTATTTTCTTGTACAAGCAGACTCATTTTCTTGGTGGTAAACTTCACCATTGTATATAATCTCTGTTTGCGCCTTAGTAACTAAATCTTTATTTTTTAAAAATGTCTGAGAGTTTGATTTTGCAGAACCAACCACACGACCGTTATCTTCAATGGGACCAGTAATAAGTGCTTTAACTACTTCACCGGCACAATTTGCTGTGTACTTTACTTTTGGTTGTTCAGGATCAGCTACGTGCTGTTTTCCATCCACGATAAATTCAAAAGTTTCACCATTCTCAACAGTAGTATAAATAGTACCACCTTTGATATTTCTTTGAGTGATCACGCTTTTATAAGGTCTGCCGTCCTCATCCTTACAAGTATATGTGCCAGTAAAGTTTGGACAAGCAAAAGCCTGCACAGATATTAGACTGAAAAGTATTACAAATGCTTTCATTTTACCTCGCTTAAAAAAAAGTTTAACAAAATTAGGCGGCGAAATGAAAAATGTGTCAATAGCTAAAAACTGAAATCATAGGAAACTCATGATTCTTTTCTACTGCCAGGCATAAAAGCCAAAAATTTTATGTACTTACCACTCATCTTCGACTCCAATAGTAGTATGGCCATGATTGTGTGGTCCTCTTTTACAACAAAGGAGTCCGATGTCTACTACGGAAGCAAAGTTAAAAGTTGTTCTAGATACCAACGTCATCTTGTTTGATGCACAAGCTATTTTTAAATTTGATGGTGCTGATATTTATATTCCTGTTTCCGTAATTGAAGAGATTGACCGTTTTAAAAGAGACACTGGTGAAAACGGACGTAATGCTCGTCAGTTTTCTAGATTTATTGATGAGCTAAGAGGACAAGGAAAACTCTTAGAGGGTGTGAAACCTGCAAACGCAAAGTCTAAAATGTTTGTGATGACTGACAGAGATACTTCCGTTCTTCCTGTGGATTTTGACTTACAAAAAGCAGATAACCGTATTCTAGCCTCAGCCTTATCGTTAAAAAAACAATTTCCTGACTGCCAAGTAGATTTAATTTCTAAAGATATTAACCTTAGAATTAAGGCTGATATTTATAATGTGGTTGCCAGAGATTATGAGCCAGACAATGTTAATATTGATGAAATGTATGATGGTTACCGCGAACTTGAGTTAACACCTGCTGAAATTGATAAGTTCTATACAGAAAGATTTTTTCAAGTGGACGAATCATTTAGGTTAGTACCTAACGAGTACATCGTTATGAGAAACAAAAGTAATCCAAGTCACTCTGCCTTGGGCCGTTTTTCTCAAAACGAAGGCGGTATGGTGCCATTAAAAATTCACGATAATATTTGGGGCATTCACCCAAGAAATATGGAGCAAAGTTTTGCTTTTGATGCCCTTTTAAATCCAGATATACAATTGGTATCACTAGTTGGTAAAGCGGGTACTGGTAAAACGCTACTTGCACTAGCTGCGGGATTACTCTTAACTTTAGATGAAAGTAAATTTCAACGCTTACTAGTAAGCCGTCCTATTTTTCCAATGGGTAAAGATATTGGTTATCTGCCGGGTGATATCAATGAAAAGTTAAACCCGTGGATGCAACCAATCTTTGATAACGTTGATTTTTTAATGGGTGCTGATACTTCTCACAAGAAAGCAGCAGGTAGAACGCAAGAGCTTATGAACCAAGGTCTGCTAAATATCGAACCTTTAACATATATTCGTGGTCGAAGTATTCCACATCAATATCTGATTGTGGATGAATCACAAAACCTTACGCCGCATGAGTTAAAAACAATTATCACTCGTGCAGGCCAAGGGACAAAAGTTATTTTAACTGGTGACTGCTATCAAATTGATAATCCTTATTTAGATTCTTCAACCTCAGGTCTAACTTACTGTGTGGAGAGATTTAAGGGAGTATCCATTGCTGCTCACGTAACCCTTAGAAAAGGTGAGAGATCGCAACTTGCCGAGCTTGCGTCTAACGTTTTATAGGAGATGAGAAGGGACTTCTGGACCCTTCTTATTTTTTTGAAATTCAAAAATTTATAATTTCAATAACTTAGAACTTTTTTTAAAAAAGCTAGGCCAAAAGCCGTTTAATTTTTTGAAACAGCATCGTATGGTAGTAGTGATAAAAGTTGTTTTCACAGGACGCTTTGGTCATTAGGGA
>JAGRAL010000100.1 GCA_020434605.1 Bdellovibrionales bacterium | reverse complement strand
TTGTGGGGGAAGGCTGATAACCCCTAGGAGATTGGCCTCCACTTGGTAAGAGCGGTACTGGAGGTCTAAAATCGATTTTAAGAAATCAGTATGAGAGGGGTTTAGCTTTTCGATAACCATAAAAGAGGTATAGTCCTATGGATTTAAAATGTGAAGTCATAAATGTACGAATACCGGACATGTGCTACAAGAGAAAACCCTCACCCAAACCAAAAGAGCATGGCAGCAAATTATCAATAACCCTAAAGCTTCAGCATTAAAATAATTTTCAAAATTCTAATAATCAACTCAAGGATTCTAATCAGAATCCGAAATAATCTATAGCTTTTATAGATCATTTTGCCCCTCCTTTCTGGTGGGGCTTTTTCTTGCAGCAATCTCTTCATTGCAAACCAGTGCCAATAATCAGATAGACTTAATTAGGTAGGTGAGTTTTTGGGGTTCGAATTAAGGGCCTTAAAATCTAATTTACGGACTGTGTAACGCATAGTTTCGCTGACACTGAGATTTTGCATCTACCTCCTTATATAAATTTTATAAGAACCAAGTTTTTAATGCTGGATACCTTACATCTGTAGTACTGACCTACATATAGGGGAGGTCCTAATGAAAATAATGTTAATAACTTTAGTTTTACTTTTTTCTGCACAATCATTTGCCTGCATGCCACCACGTAAGGCATGGGTAAAACAAACCTCAGAAATGAGAACCGTGCTTGAGTCAGAAGAGCTTCGTGGGCTTTTAAATGATTTAGATGTGAATTATATCACTGGTATCGAAGTTGTGAGAAATGGATACAAAGTTACAACAGGCACACCGTGTTCTATCCTTGTAAAGTTCTCTTATAAAATTAGAAGAGCTGGAGCTTGTCCAGAGTTACAAGAAGTAAAATACGATCTAACTTGCGAATCCCGCGAGTAATTTGATTAGAAGGTCACCGCTTCATCGCGGCTGACCTTCATCATTCGGTCTAATGATACACGTGCTTTTTCGATAACATTTGTATCTACATGTACCTGCGGTTTTAAATCTCTAAGTGCATTTCGAATTTTTTCTAAATTATTTAATTTCATATACGGACACTGTGTGCAATTACAAGCGGATTGATCAGGCGCTTGAATTAGCTCTGCATCAGGTCTTAATTTTCGCATCTGATGAAAGATACCATCTTCAGTGGCCACAATAAATTTTTTGGCAGGATTGTTTTTAACCTCTTCAAGTAGCCTAGAGGTAGATCCGATCACACTAGCATAGTTTAAAACTTCTTCATCACACTCAGGATGAGCAATAACTACATCCTCTGGATTTTTAGAAATTAATTTATAAAGCTCTTCTGCGTGAAACTTAACGTGAACTTCGCAGTAGCCCTGCCAAATTTCCATATCACGGCCAGTTTTTTTCTTTAAAAAATTTCCTAGGTTTTTATCCGGGCCAAACAGGATTTTTTTATCTTTAGGGATGGCTGCAATAATTTTTTCTGCGTTACTAGATGTGCAGATAATATCAGATACAGTTTTGGCCTCAGCTGAGCAATTAATATAACTTACTAACACAGAGTTTGGATGTGCCTCTTTCCAGGCGCGATAATCTTTAATAGGGGAGCTAGTAACTAGTGAGCATCCGGCATTCATATCAGGAACTAGAACAGTCTTGGTAGGTGAAAGAATCTTTACACTTTCTGCCATAAACACAACACCTGCGAGTAAGATTACATCCGCCGTGTTTTCTTGACCTTTTTGAGCTAAAAAAAGTGAATCCCCTACATGGTCAGCGATATCCTGGATATCTCCATCTTCGTAATAGTGGGCAAGTATTAAAGCATTGTGCTTTTTCTTTAGTTCAATAATTTCTAATTCTAAGTCGGTTTTCATAGGCAATCATCCTCGCATAGGCTTTTTTACGAAAAACGAACTTACAAGAGTCTGCAAGTCAGAAAAGCTTTATGCTTCTCCGCCTTTTAACACAGTAATGATATTTTTAGAAATAATTTTTAGGGACTCAAATACACCGGCTCCCGAGGAGGCCACTGCCTCTACCTCTGGTGAGTTGTATTTGTTTAGGGCGCGTCTAAGGTCTTCTAGCGAAGATACGTTGTCTAGGTCACGCTTATTGTATTGAATTAATAAAGGGATCTGTCTGATATCAAAGCCCTGTTGCTGTAAATTAAGTTCAAGGTTTCTAAAAGACTCTATATTTTCTTCCATACGCTCTTTTTGCGAGTCAGCTACAAATACGACTCCATCAAGTCCCTTCATGATCAGTTTACGACTAGCATCGTAAACCACTTGACCAGGAACAGAGTAAATATGAAACCTTGTTTTATAACCGCGGATTTCACCAACGTTTAAAGGCAAAAAGTCAAAAAACAAAGTTCTCTCTGTCTCAGGGTTTAGAGCTGTAAGGCGGCTTTTATTGTCTTCTGCTGTCTTTTGGTAAATCCATTGGACGTTTGTAGTCTTTCCGCCAAGAGAGGGACCATAGTAAACAATTTTACAGTGCAGTTCTTTGGTTTCGTTATTTACAAATGACATTCTAGTTCTACCCTATTTTCAAACGCCTTACCTAAAGTGCGATTATCTATATAATCAATATCAGAACCGAAAGGAATCCCATAGGCAAGCCTTGATACGCGAATTCCTTGTCCTTCTAGCTGTTTTGCAATAAAAAGTGCAGTGGTATCGCCTTCAAGATCAGCATCTAGAGCCAAAATTACTTCTTCTACAGGATTACCATCTGTTTTAGAGGCTTCTAGGCGTTTTAATAATTCTTTGATTTTTAAATTATCTGGGCCAACTCCGTGCAGGGGAGATAGGCTTCCACCCAGCACATGATAGAGGCCTCTAAATTTTCCGTACGCCTCAATCTTTGCAATATCAAATGCTTCTTCGACCACACAAATTTGTTTTCGGCTACGTGAGGAGCTATCACAAACCTCGCAAATATCAGTAATCTCTGTGTAGTTATAACAAGTTTTACATACGGATACGTTTGTGCGTAAAGACTGTAGAGCTAAAGACAACTTTTCTGGAAAGTCCTCTTTGTTCTTTAAAATAAAATAAGCAAGTCTTTGCGCTGACTTCTCACCGATGCCAGGAAGCCTTGATAACTCATGAATAAGTCTTTCGATCGAAGGAATTTTGAATAACATTTTATACAAGTCCACCTAGCATGCCACCAAGGCCGCCAGTAAGCTTTGACATTTCTTTGCTATTTTCTTCTTTTGCATTTTTAAGAGCTTCATTAGAGGCTAGCTTGATTAAATCTACGATCATCTCAAGGTCACCTTCTTTGATTAAGTCTTCATTTACTTCTATGTTTTGAATCGTCGACTCGCCTTTAACGGTGATAGTTACACCATTTCCACCAGCTGTTGCAGTGTAAGTTCTTTCGGCTAATTCGGCTTGCAACTTCTCCATTTTACGTTGCAACTGATTTGCTTGCTTTAACATTTGTTGCATTCCGCCCATACCTTTCATTTTAGCTCCTTTATGATACTGTTCTTTGGTTTAAATACGTTTTGTGTTGCTACATACAGAGGGTCTGATTCAATGGTTTTACGAATCGATTCTTCCTCTTGTTCGCGGTGTTTATCTGCCAATTGTTTGGGAGTCATGGCTTGCTCATTTTGTTGCTGCCCAAAGTGAATTGATAGACTGGTTCCGGTAAGTTCTTTTATATACTGAACTAAATGTTCAGTTTCTTTTTGTAGTTGCGGTAATAAAAACTCATGTCCCTTTGAAATGGCCAAGTCTAATTTGTTTTCTTTTATCGAAACAGGGGCTACGTGCTGCAGCTTTACTGCTAACAAAGCATCTTTTTCTTTTAAAACCTCAACCCACTTTGTCCAGTCAGCAACTACATCTTTAACTGCAAACAAAGGCTCTGCTTTAGCTGCGACCACCAGCTTTGGTTCCGGAATCGGTTCTGCCTTTGGCAGGTTTAGATCCTTTTTAGGATTTTTTTTTTGTGGTGCTTCAGTTGGCTGTGCGTGTGCAGGAGAGTCTGTGTAAAACAAATACTCTAGGCGAGGCGCATTTGCCATTCGCAGTAACACCATTTCTAAAACTACTCTTGGATCTTGCGCTTTAGGAATGTCGTTGGCACCTTTTAATGCCATATCAAATAAGAAGTGGATATCTTCTTCACTCATTTGCTCTGTAAGTGTTAGAGCTCGCTTTAACTCTTCTTCGGATAGGTCGACTAAATCTTCTACGTTGGGAGGATTGACCTTAATAAATAATAGATTGCGTAACTCTTGTAATACGGAGTCGGCAAACGTTTTTGGCTCTAAGCTTGTTTGCTGAAGGCGCTCAACAATAGTCAAAACCTCTTTTGGATTACGTGCTGCTAGAGCTTCTAGACAATCAAATAAAATACCTCGATCAGTAATTCCTAAAACAGATTGCAATTGAGCTGAGTTTAACTTGCCCTCACAAAAGGAGATAGCTAAATCTAAAAAGCTAAGAGCATCACGAAGAGAACCATCGGCTTGTCTTGCAATGAGCCAAAGAGCAGAAGGTTCAAAGGCAATGTTTTCGGCATTGCAGATTTTTTCTAGATGAGTCGCAATGTTTTTTGAAGATATTTTTTTAAAATCATAGCGCTGACAACGTGATAAAATGGTTGCGGGAATTTTTTGAGGTTCTGTCGTTGCAAATACAAAGATTACATGGGCAGGAGGTTCTTCCAAAGTTTTTAACAAGGCATTAAAGGCCGAGTTAGATAGCATGTGAACTTCGTCGATAATATAGATTTTGTATTTTCCACTAGCGGGCATGTAGGCGACTGAGTCACGAATTTCACGGATGGCATCCACACCATTGTTGCTGGCACCATCAATTTCCATAACATCAATACTCGAACCACTTGTAATGCCAACGCAAGTTTCACAGGTGTTACAAGGGATAAAGTCTGTCGAATTTGGGCAACGTAAACTTTTAGCAAAAATTCTTGCGGATGAAGTTTTACCAACCCCACGCGTACCAGTAAAGAGTACGGCTTGTGGAACTCGTCCTGATTTAAGAGCGTTTAAAAGACTTTGCGAGACATGTTCTTGTCCTACCAGTTCTAAAAAAGACTGTGGTCTCCATTTGCCTGCAATTACTTGGTAAGACATATTTCCCCTAAAAGAGTAGTGTCAGGTGACCCATAGCACATAAAGCCTCTGTTACCGTTGCTCCCTTTCGGGCCTAGCGGGGTTCACAGGACCGTTATTGTATGGGGCCTGACTCGGGCACTCTACCTAATTTTTGCTTGTCACTCAAGCGTCCAAACAATCTTTTCTAAAGCCTCTGCTTCTTCTGCCCAGTAGGAATATGTTAGAAATTGTGGAAAAAGCTTGGGAAAATGGGGATCTTGCCAGCGTCTAGCAATCCATCCGGCATAATGCACTATTCTAAGAGCTCTGAGTGCCTCAATATATTGCTCTTCGGACTCGTCCCAGTCGCGAAGTTTTGTATAGCCCTCTAAAAGAGCAGAAAAATTCTCCTCTCTTTCTTCTGGATCAGGGCTGTAGGTGAGCATCCACAAATCTTGTACGGCTGGCCCATTGCAAAAATCATCAAAATCAACAAACACAAAGTCTTCACCGTTATGAATGAGGTTTCCTTTATGGCAATCTCCCTGTAAGCGGATGATTCGATGTGGGTTATATCGCTCTTCAAAGTAAGTAATGATTTGCTCAACAGCCGCAAAATAACGGTTTTTCACTTCAGGAGCGACAAAGTTTTGAAGGGCACCCTCTGCCGGATATAAAAAATCTTCTGCACCAATGGTAAGGCGTTGGTCAGCAATTTTTTTGGCACCAACATTGTGTAGCCTTGCTAAGTACCCACCCAAAGTAGAAAAATCTTTAGGCATAATTTCATCTGGATTTCTTCCGGCTGCCCTAGGAAATATGGCTACAAACATGTTTTTCCACTCAAAGACACTGGTACCATCAATAGTCATAGGAGCAATGATAGGAAAGCCATCAGCAGCAAGTTCTTGAGAGAATGCATGTTCTTGTTGGATGCTTTGCTTGGTCCATCTCTCTGGACGATAAAATTTTGCTACGATGCGCTTTTGATTTTCTAGAAAAATATCAAATACTCTGTTTTCATAAGAGTTAAGTTGATAGACTTGCCCTGTGGTTTCAAACCCCAAGCCTTCGATGAAGCTTAAAAAGTGATGAGGATCAATTTGATAGAAATGCTCAGAAATACCCATAATGATGAATGTACTTGGAAGTCGTATAAGGTCCAAGTGATTCGTAAGGCATTTGTCAGAAACATTCGGCTGCGTGTGCTTCCCAGTCTAGTTGTTGAAGTGCGTGCGTCAAAAGGTATGAGCCAAAATCAGATACTTCAATTTTTGCAGTCCAACGAAGAGTGGATCGATTCAGCCTATACAAAAATGCAAAAATATCGGGCGACTTTGCCGAAATATTCTTTTGTAGAGGGACAAGCATTCTTATATCTAGGGCAAGACTTTGCGTTAAGTTTTGCTGATGTTAAAAGCATTGAGTTGCAAAACCAAAAGATTTTGTGCCCAAAAAACATTCAAGATAATGCCGAAAAAATTCGTATGGCGATTAGAGACTTCTACAAGCAAGAAGCTGAGGACATTTTATTTCTGCGAGCTTTTAAAATAGCCAAACAAATGGGCATTGAACCCAATAGAATACGACTAAAAGACCTAAGGTCTCGCTGGGGTTCGTGCAGTCATGACAAAAAAATTTCTTTAAGCTGGAAATTGATGGGAGCCCCACTAAGTGTAATAGATTATGTAATTATTCATGAATACTGTCATCTTGTGCACATGAATCACTCAATTCACTTTTGGAAAATGGTTGAAGACCATTGTCCTAACTGGAAAGTGCAAAAAAAATGGCTTCTCAAAAATGCTATGAAATTAGATTTTCTAGAAAAAAAGTCTGCGCTAAATTTTTAAGCACTCAGAAAAAATATGCAACTTGCTCTAAATCCTTAGAATCGGTTTGCTTTTGAGAAAATAAATGATAAAAAATTGATAATTAAATATTGAATAGATTTACATTTATCAAGGGACGGTCCAATGACTCACATTGATCCCAGCGAAAAAGGTGGCTACAACGCCCTTATTTTTGCAATGGCGTTTACTGTATTGTTTATGATTTATATCGCTTTTTTACACCCAGGCGTAAACATAGATCGCAAAGCAATTGAAGAAAAAGCGAATCAAGCAGCTCAACCTGCGGCTCCTGCGGCGAGTACCGAAGGTAAATAATGTTAAAATATTTTCTCTCACTAGGGTTTATCTTTCTTTTTGCTCAATCGGCAAATGCGGATCATAGTTTTTTAGATCAAGGCGTTGCGAATGAGACTCGTGAAGAGTTAAAAGATGTTGGTATCGAAGAGAAATTAGGCGCTAACTTAGACCTATCTCTGACATTTCGAAATGAAGAGGGTGTTGAAGTACCACTTTCTTCTTACTTCAAAAAGGGAAAACCCGTTTTATTAACTCTTGTCTATTATAATTGCCCGTCTCTTTGTAACTTTCATCTAAATGGTTTGAATGACGTTTTTAAGCAAATCGATGGATGGACTATCGGTGATCAATACGATGTGGTTTCTGTAAGTATTGATCCAAGTGAAGGTGCTGAGGTAGCTAAAAAGAAAAAGGCTGCTTACGTAAAAGCGTATGGAAAACTTGAGGCCGACAAGGGCTGGCACTTTTTGACTGGTAAGCAAGAAAACATCACTGAAATTGCTAAAGAAGTGGGTTTTAAATATAAATTTGTAGAAGAAACAGGGGAGTTTGCACACACTGCAGCTGCCTATGTGATTACACCTGAAGGAAAGATCTCTAGATACCTTTACGGCATTGGTTTTTCTCCAAAGGTTTTGCGCTTATCTTTAATTGAAGCCTCTAATGGTTCAATAGGTACGATTGTTGATAAGTTTATTCTTTATTGTTTTCAATATGATCCAAATAAAAAAAATTATGCCTTTTACGCCTACAATGTAATGCGGGCTGGGGCTGGAGTATCAGCAATTATTCTGATGTCTTTTTTAAGTTTTTTTTGGTTACGTAATAGAAGAAAGGAAAGTTAAGAGATGCTATCCCTGTTATTGACTTCTTTAGGTCACGCAAGCACGTTTATGCCGCCGCAAGCTTCAACCATTGCACCAGCAGTAGATCGATTGTACGCTTTTTTACTTATAATAAGTGTACTCGCATCTATTTTAGTAATTGCTGGTATGCTGTATTTTATTTTTAAATACAGACGTAAATCTGAAACTGAAAAATCAGCATATATCACACACAATCATTTGGCCGAGTTCTTATGGTCGTTTATTCCACTTGTCCTATTTATAGTTGCTTTCGTTTGGGGTTGGAAAGTTTATCACGATCTTAGATTTGCTCCAGAAAATGCGTACGAAATATTTGTGCGTGGTCAGCAATGGTCATGGGAGTTTGAATACCAAAATGGACACAAATCTCCGGCAGAACTTTATGTACCTGTTGGTCGTCCTGTAAAACTACTTATGACTTCTTCGGACGTAATTCACAGTTTTTTCATTCCAAGCTTTAGGGTTAAACAAGACGTCTTGCCGGGAAGATACTCAAGTATCTGGTTTGAAGTAAAAGAGCCAGGCGAGTATCAAATTTTCTGTACAGAGTATTGCGGTCTTCAGCATTCTTCCATGTTAGCTAAAGTTGTGGCTGTACCGCAAAAAGACTTTGATATGTGGGTGAGCGGTAAAGCTGTTAGCAATTTAAGTCCTGAAGAGCAGGGGCATAAGACATACATCGCTCGTAACTGTAATTCGTGCCACTCGATTGATGGATCTGCTGTTGTTGGCCCGACATTTAAAGGTAACTTTGGTCTAACAAGACAGTTTGAAGATGGTGGCTCAGCTGTAGTGGATGAGAACTACCTGCGTGAGTCGATCTTAGATTCACAAAAGCATATAGTAAAAGGATACACAAAAGTAATGCCTACGTATGAAGGCGTATTGGAAGACAAAGAAGTAGAGGCCTTAATCGCTTTTATCAAGTCTTTGAAAAATTAGGAGAAGAGTCATGGCAACATCACATGCAGGCGAAAATTATATCAATCATGAAAAAGGCCTATGGTCTTGGTTAACAACATTGGATCATAAGCGTATCGGAATTATGTATATGATTTCAGTTATGGCATTCTTCTTTATTGGAGGGATGTTTGCACTAGCAATCAGATTAGAGTTGTTTTCAGTAGGAAAAACAATTGTTGAAGCCCAAACGTATAACCAAATGATGACGTTTCACGGAACCATCATGGTGTTTATGGTGATTGTCCCGGGCTTACCAGCTGTGTTCGGTAACTTCTTTTTACCAATTATGATTGGTGCGAAGGATGTGGCTTTTCCTCGTCTAAATCTACTAAGCTGGTATCTATTGATGCTTGGTGCAACAATTGCCGTTAGCTCTATGTTCTTTGGCGGTGTAGATACAGGTTGGACTTTTTATACACCGTACTCGATTAAAGGAAGCATTGGTGTAATCAACATGACTCTTGGTGCATTTATCATGGGTATGTCGTCGATCTTAACTGGTCTTAACTTTATTGTGACTGTTCATAAATTGCGCTGCCCTGGAATGACAATGAATCGTATTCCTCTATTTATATGGGCACTTTATTCAACTGCGATTATTCAGGTATTAGCGACTCCAGTACTAGGTATTACATTACTATTATTAGTTGCTGAAAGAGTACTAGGGGTGGGGATTTTTGACCCTGCGCTTGGTGGTGACCCGGTATTATATCAACATTTCTTTTGGTTCTACTCTCACCCAGCTGTTTACATCATGATTCTGCCAGCACTTGGTGTTGTGAGCGAATTGATCACAACTTACTCAAGAAAAACTATTTTTGGTTATAAGGCGATTGCTTACTCTTCAATTGCGATTGCAGCAGTAAGCTTTTTTGTTTGGGGCCATCACTTGTTTGTGAGTGGTCAATCAGAAGTCGCAGGTATCTTATTTTCGTTTATCACTATGCTTGTGGGTGTACCGACAGCGATTAAGGTGTTTAACTGGGTTGCAACAATGTACAGGGGTTCTATTCAATTAAAAACTCCAATGTTGTATGCAATTGGCTTTATGTTTGTTTTTACTATTGGCGGAGTAACAGGAATTATGTTGGCCACCGTTGGTATGGACGTACACTTTCACGATACATATTTCGTGGTAGCTCACTTCCATTACGTGATGGTGGGTGGAACTTTATTTGCGCTAATGGGAGCTATCTTTCACTGGCTGCCAAAAATGTTTGGAAAAATGCATAATGAAGCTATGGCGAGACTATCGTTTGTATTTGTTTTTATTGGCTTCAACGTTACTTTCTTTCCACAGTTCATTTTGGGTTCTTTAGGTATGCCTCGTCGTTATTTCGACTACTTACCAGAGTATGAGCCTCTTAACAGAATTTCTACCATGGGGTCTTGGGTAATCGCTCTTGGTTTTATCGTAGGTTTGATTACAATTATACACGCACTATTAAAAGGAAAACAGGCTCCAGACAATCCATGGGGTTCAACTACTTTAGAGTGGCAGACAAAATCTCCACCTGTATTCCATAATTTTGATTCTACACCATCAGTTAATGGAGGCCCGTATGAGTATCGCTAAGGAAGGAGAAGTTCACCACTTCGCTCATCATTTTGATGATGCAGACCATGAATATGAGTCTACGAAACAAGGAGTTTGGTTATTTATGGTTACCGAAGTTCTTATGTTCGGAGCCTTACTTGTTGGTTATTTGATTTTTAAAGGTTTATACCCCGAAGTATTTGAGCAAGGTGGGGACACTCTAAACTGGAAGTTAGGTGCAACTAACACTGTGGTTCTAATTTTTAGTTCATTGACTATGGCTTTAGGGATTTACTACATCCGTATTGATGACCGTAAAAAAGCTCTTTTAAATTTAGGGATCACTTTAATATGTGGTTTTATATTTTTGGGCATCAAGTACATCGAGTATTCGCATAAGTTTCACTTAGGTATTTTCCCAGGAAAATACTTTCATGCTGAAGGGTTTATGCCTGATGCTCCTCTATACTTTTCGTTTTACTATATGTTAACGGGGTTGCACGGTCTTCACGTTGTTATCGGTATGGGACTAATTGCTTGGATCATGATCCGAGTGGCTCGTGGTACGTACTCGTCTTCGTATTGGACTGGTGTAGAAGGTGTCGGTATATTTTGGCACTTAGTAGATTTAGTCTGGATTTATTTATTCCCACTTTTATACTTGGTAGGCTAAGGAGATATATATGGCTGAAACACAACATCACGAACACCACCATCATCACCTAATGTCACTACAAACACACTTAAAAGTGTTTGTTGCACTAGTTATCTTAACAGTTCTAACTGTTGTGGCAGCTCAGTTTCATTTTGGTGTTTTTAATACATTTATAGCTATCTTCATTGCTACTGTTAAAGCGACACTGGTAATGGGTTGGTTCATGCACTTAAAGTACGATGGTGTTATGAATCGAGTTATATTTGCAGCAGGCTTTTTCTTCTTGCTGTTATTTTCAGTAGTTTGCCTCTTGGATATTTATACAAGAATCAATCCAAGAGCTTAGAAATAAAAAGGCCGCGAAATCGCGGCTTTTTTGTACTATTTCGTCTCTGTCTCTGCTACCTATACATCATCATGGTAAAAGCCTTTAAAGATCTATGTAAAATGGGCCTAGTGTACTTTGTCTTAATCACAGCAACTTGTGGTTATTTTTTATCCCTAGAAGTAGAGACCACTTTTTCATGGCTTCACCTATTTTCTACAATACTTGGCATTAGCCTAATCACCA
>JAGRAL010000099.1 GCA_020434605.1 Bdellovibrionales bacterium | reverse complement strand
GCCAATCTGCCTTGATAAAGAAGATGCATTCTCAGAAATTTCTACAGCCAATATGTTTTTGGGTTTTAAGGTTTCACCCACCACACTACTAGCGGCCCCAAGACCTGCCCCAAAATCAACCACTTGTTTTTGAGATAGCTCTGGATAACGCTTACAAATTTCATTGGCTACAGCTAGATTACGTAAGTAATTCAATGGCAGATAATAAAATATTTGAGCTATCTGAATGCTTTCTTCTTTCCACGGAGTTTTACCCATAGGGTATTTGATATAATAATTTGATTGCTCTTCGACAGCTTTTGCAATGCCTCTAGCATTTAAATTAGGGTAATATTTTACCCTATAATCATTTAACAATGTAATGATTCTATCAGACAGACTGAATTGTCGAGACTCTGTTTCGGCCATCATGCTTTGATTTATAGGCGGCTTTGTCAGCTTGTTCAAACAAATCTTCCCATTTTTCCATAGTAGGCAATAATCCAGCCACACCAGCAGA
Organism: Bdellovibrionales bacterium; assembly: GCA_020434605.1. GTDB lineage: Bacteria > Bdellovibrionota > Bdellovibrionia > Bdellovibrionales > UBA840 > JAGRAL01. The sequence continues at coordinate 3,614 of JAGRAL010000099.1, read as the reverse complement.
AATAGTTACAGGAAGTCTTACACCATTATACATAAATTCATGACTCTCAATCGCACTTCTTAAACGCTCGGCTAGGTCTACAGAAACCTTCAGGTTACCACCTGTAACTAGGATCGTAAATTCTTCTCCGCCGTAACGGCTAAAAAAGTCACTCGGTCTTAGTTTTTGCTTAACCACATTAGCAAGCTCAAACAACACAAAGTCACCTGCCTGGTGGCCATAGCTATCATTTAATGTTTTGAATTTATCTAAATCAAATACGATCAAAGATAGATTCACTTGTGTCAGCTTAGCTTTTTTAAATACTTCATCAACTTTTTCTAAGAACGCTAACTTATTATAAGCTTTCGTCAATGGGTCGGTGATTGCTCTAGACATGGCTTCTTGATTTGTCGTTGCTTCAATGTTTCCTTCGGCTAAATACTTAAAGATAACATTTCCCATTTTAATTTGCTCATTATCAACTAACTCGCGAGTAAGACCTGCTTGCAATTTTTCTGAGTTTACTTCGGTTCCATTTGAAGAACCTAGATCTTCGATAAAAATTTTATCGTTAATCATTTTAATTTGCGCGTGCTTTCGACTGATACTTCTATCATCTACTGAAATTTCTAAATCAGGAAGTCTACCGATAAGCATTGGAGAGTTAACCAGTTTCCATTGCTTTCCAATTTGACTAAGCGGCCCCATTAATAAAACCAAAGTTGGAGGATTGGTTTTTGCCTCCTCCATTTTTAACTTAAAGGTGTCACTAGGGACCACACTGGTTTTATCAAAGTTTTCGTCGCTGTTATCTGCCATGTCGTTATATCCTCAAAAATCAGTATAATAAAATCAGTATTTTAGAACAATTGTAAAGTAGCAGGTCTTGGTCTAGTTACGTGATTACAATGTCTTCTTCTATACGGTGGTAACGACGCCATTCTTTTAGCCTACCACGTGGAATATACTTTTTAATTTCTACCTCTTCATTCTCTTCATTTGTCGTTTTCTCAGTTGTTTCAATGTATTCTAGTAACACATACGTTAGCTTAGTAATTTTTCCCAAAGATGATTTATCCAGTGATGTGACCTCAGTCCATGTGCCTGTATTAAAATACTCTTTCTTTCCCCACTGTCTATACTCATACACATGCGTATGCCCAAAAATAACCGTTTGCACTCTATCATCACCTAGTATCTTTTTGGCCGCATAGCTTAAGTCAGGAAAAATAGCGCCTTCAATAAATATTTTCAACAATTGTTTTGCCGTCCACCCTCTATGCGGAGACGGTTTTACCGCAGCCAACACAAAATATTTAAATAGTGAAAGGATCGCTTTAATTGAAAATCTAAAGTCAAAAAATAAAGCCCATCTGATAAAGCTAGAGAAAGGACGTACTTTATCTACATGTGGGTCTTTGAACTTTAATTTCATTACAAATTCTATAAAAAAATGGGAGCCAAAGGGTAAATTTAGTATAGGCTCTGGCAAATTTTTCTTTAAAAAGAATTTTTTAGGGTTAATTCGATTCGCTGCTTCATACATATGGCCATGCTCGATGTGCACCCCATCAAAATAGTATACTATATTTTTATAGTTGATCTCTGATTGGATCACCTCATTCAAATACTCTCTTGTTTTTTTCCAAAGCATGGCTTGGTCATGGTTACCCACAACATAAGTGACCGAATGCTTAGGATCACTAGCAAAATCACGTAACGCATCAAAGAAAACTTTGTGTCCATTGATAATTCTTTGGATTTTCTCAAGACAAATTGGCTCAGTGATAACTGTAAGATGATGCCCTCTATAGTCCATCTGTATAAAATTTAGAAAATCACCATTAATGATCAACTCAACTTCATGATCCTTATACTCGCCTGTAGTATAAAAGTGCAGAAACTCTTTAAACTTTTGATCATAAAAGAATTCTTCTAGCGTATTGGTCGAACCGTCTTCGAGAGTCTTTCCTGCGCTAAGGTGTAAATCGCTGATTACTAACTTTAACTTTTTCATTAACTGGCCATAAATACAATGTTTCTACTTTTGTTTTTACCATAATACATTGCTTTGTCAGCCATCTCTAAGACTTCTTTTTTATTCTTCGCATGTATAGGGTAGCAAGCTATCCCAATGCTCATAGTCACTTGTAATTGCCTGTCTTCGACAGTAAAAACTTCAGACTCCACGTGCTTTCTAATTCGTTCTGCAACGATATTAGCAGTTTCTGGATCTGTATTGGCTAAAATGAGTAAAAACTCATCACCACCGTAACGAAAGCCATAATCAATACTACGAATATTTTCTTTTAAAATTTTACCAATCTCCACCAGAATCTTTGAACCCGTCAAATGACCACGATGATCGTTTACTTTTTTAAAATGATCTACGTCCATAAAAAGAACCGAAAAGCAGTCACCCTTTTCTTCGTACTTACTAATACACTGATCTAAGGCGATTGGTAAGTATCGCTGATTGTATAATTCGGTTAAATCATCAACATAAGTCATATCTTTTGTTTTTGTGTAGTCTTTAGCACTCTCAATTCTGTAACCTAAAAATGGTGATAGTATGTTTAAAACCTCGTTGTGCTTATACTGATAATACTTTTGCGGCTTTTTAATTATAAAAAAACCAGATGTTTTTTCTTTATGCGAAACAGGAAACACTAAATATGGATCACTGAATGTTGCCGTTTTAATTGTTTCCCAACCCTGTCCCAACTTTTCATTTAAAGATAGAATACATTTGTTAAGATCAACATTTGTCGCGCCTTTCAAGGAACACAATTCTTGTTCTTCTTCACCACGTCCCTTGTTTTTAAGGTGACCGCTCATTGATCTTACTTTCCACATTTCATGAGCGTAGTAATTAATTTTATCAGCTTCCACCCAATACACATTGTCAGCTTTAAAATATGCACCCAATACATCTACAGATTTTTGCATAAACGTGTTAACGCCATGATCTTCTACTGCGTAAAGTTTTTCAAAAATAGAGTGGCTTTCTTTACTTGCTTGCAATTGAACACGCTTGGCTCCAAAACGCTCAACCTTTGCCACAGCCTTTTCAACATCTTGCATGTCAGGCTCAAATGCTAGGTATTGTACACTTGCCTTATTTGACTTTGTACTTTTGTGTCTGTTGTCTAATAAGACAAGACCTACGTTTGGATAATACTCTTTAAATAGATCGTATACCTTGGCATTTGTTTGTGTAGAAGCAACTACGCTCGTAACGTGGTACTTTTGCATCCATTGTCTAACTTCGGTAAATTGGCTAGTAACATGCAATTGATATTTTTTTTCAAATGTAGATTTGATGTTACTTTCTACTTCTGGCAATAAATCAAATAAAATTATGTTCGCCATCATTCCTCCAAGTCACGTACCGTTTATGCTGACTCTTTCTTCTTATCTTCAAAGTCTTCTTCGTTCTCAAGTAGGCTTAGTGCCAAACGAAGAGCTTTTACTGACTTTCTCATTTTCTCTTTAGTGTCTTCTAAGTTAATATGTAAATCTCTCCCCTTACCCTTGAAGTTTTCCATTTCTAGAGAAATTTCATCTAAGTTTCTTTTTAATTCTAAAATCAATTCATCTTTACTACGTAAAACCGCTTGGTTTTCCATTTT
>JAGRAL010000098.1 GCA_020434605.1 Bdellovibrionales bacterium | reverse complement strand
TTTCTTGCTTTAAGTTATGTAGGGCCATCTCAGCCATACCCTGTATTCTTGCAATCGGAGTTTTTAAGTCGTGTGACATCATGCTGATGAAATTATTTTTAAGTTCTTCTACTTGCGTAAGCAATACGTTTTTTTGTTGGTATTCCCAGGACTTTTTGCTCTCAGAAATAAGGCGATAAGGGATAAAAAAGTAATAGGTAATAAAGACTGCTAGTAGTGGATGCGCTAAGTTCATCCAAAAATCAAACAACCAAAATGTTCCAAATGCTACGCCGGTATAGATAACTGCCGTAGACATAATAAACACCAGTCCTCGTAGTGGACTTAATCTAAAGGTAAAGAAAACAGCCATTAATGAAACCAGAACGGTCATCAATAGGTTCCACCAGTGCGGTGCTTGTGTTACAGCATTGTTAGCAATTAGGGTATCGATGATATTTGCATGATATTCTACCGTAGAAAGTGCAGAGATATCTCTTGAGTAAACACTTCTTACAAAGTCAGGAGAGTCATAATCTGAAGCTCTACCTACGATAACAACTTTACCTGCCAACTTACCAAAAGGTAGTTGACCGTGTATAACGTCGTAAAAACTATACTTTGGAAATGAATCCTTGGGATGCATGTTTACTAAGATTTGGTTTGAACCTTTAAACTCAAATATCCCTTTGTACTGATTTGCTTGCTTTGGCCCTGTGATAGTTTGTGCTGCTAGAGGGTGGATAAACCACTTTCCGTCGTAAGAGATAATGCCACGTCTTGAAACCCCATCGCCACCAAAGTTAACTTTATCTTCGCTCAATATCCCTTGATGGGTAGGCAAAATATCAAAAGGGTAGGGGAGTTGAAATTTTTCTGTGTTTCCATCAACTTCAAGATCGGGGATGGAAACAGAAAAGAAAGGAAATGCAGAGGCAATGTGAGCAAATGCTTTCTTATCCGAGAACTTGCCTTTTAAATTTTTTGGATTTTCTAAATAAACAACTGCTCGTGGACGCTCTAGGTAGATTTTACGAAGTACCTCGGTATGTTCCATCAAATTAGGCGAACGGTTGAATTGGCTCAGGGTCTTACTGTCGATGGTTACAATAGCCACCGAGCCTGTAGTTGGAGTTCGTGGCTGGGCTCTCTGCATAAGATCATAGCCGTAAAACTCAAGGTAATAGAGTGGGAATTGGCACAATATAAAGGCAATTACTAAACCTAATGATACCTTTAGAATTTGGTAAAAATAATCGCGCTTACGAAACTTTGCCAAAAAACTTCCCCCCATGGTCCAAATGAGTTTCATTTGACACCACCTTGGGGATAGCATTGAAAAAAATTAGGGTCAAAAAGCCACCCGTAATTTCTGCTTATTAACAAAAATTTCATTTTATACCTACGAGTGTAAAAGATCTTTTTACACTCTCTACTGTTCCTCAGTACAGATTACACACCCGCTGGCTCTATCTTTTTCAATTTTGCTTTGTTTTACAGCGTCTGCAGCACTTAGAGAAACAGCGATTAGCGCTAAAGCGAGCAAACTTATGATTTGAAGTGATTTCATTTTGTCCCCTTTTGTAAGTATCAATGCCCTATAGAGCAAAGGGGGTGCCAAGGAAGGCTATTCGCTTTGATTTTTTTCTAAAATAATTTGGATATCACCCATCTTAGCGGCATCTTCTTCGCTAATACCTAGGTCTTGCAGTTGCGATTCGCTTAAATCAAGAGGGTAGACATCATCTGGCCAATTGAAATCCGTATCGGGAAATTGCTGGCCATATGTTTTCATGTATTGCGTCCATATGGGAAGAGCACCACTAGCTCCAGTTAGATTGTGAGTGGTATTGTCATCATAACCTACCCAAGTAATAGCGACGTGATTGGGTGTGAAGCCTGCAAACCAAGAATCTTTTGAATCAGAAGTGGTTCCTGTTTTACCGGCGGCTGGAGATTTGAAGCCAAGAATTCGCGCGAGCTTTCCAGTTCCATTGTCGATCGTTTGCTTCATCATTCCGATTAAAACGGCAACTTTATTTTTGTTAAAGACTTGTTCTACTTTAGGAATTTGTTCAAATAAAGTCTCATCATCTAAATCTGTAACATATCGGATGTAAGTGATAGGTATAAAAGATCCCATTCTAGAAATAGTAAGATAAGCTTGTAGTAATTCCCACGGATATAACTCAAACGCGCCTAAGCTTAGTGCGGGAAC
>JAGRAL010000097.1 GCA_020434605.1 Bdellovibrionales bacterium | reverse complement strand
TCTCGGCAGCTTCTAATGCCATTGCGGCTTTGGGTAGGATTTATTCTACTCTAAGTCATGCGCAAACTATTTTGGCAAAAGGGGCTGATCTTGCTGCTGAAGTAGACGCTGACTATGAGGCGCTGATTAAAGCTGCTAGCCAAAAAGTCGAAGAAGCATTTAATGATGATATCAATACACCTGTGGTAATCGCGCAAATTTTTGAGATGATACGTAGTTTTAATGCCAGCTACAAACCGGGGCAAAAAATTACTCCTAAAATATTTTACCGAGCTAAAGCTTTCACTATGTGGGTAAACCATATAGGAAGAGTAATGAGCTTATTTGTTAGAGAACCCAATACGTACTTACAAGCTTTGGATAATCACTTGTTGGCAGAGAGAAATATTGTAAGAGAAGATGTAGATGCATTGGTTACAGCAAGGACAGAGGCTAGAAGTAAAAAAGACTTCAGTAAAGCTGATGAAATAAGAAAAAAGCTCGATGAACTAAAAATATCTGTGCAAGACACTCCTGAAGGAACCGTATGGGAAGTTCAGAAATAAGAAAACGGGTTAGAGAACTCCCTTTTCAACTGAAAGGGGATTTTTTGCCGTCGGGAGATCAACCCAGAGCTATCGAACAGCTAGTTGAAAATTTAAAAGCAGATGTAAAACAACAAGTTTTATTAGGTGTTACTGGATCTGGTAAGACTTTTACTATGGCAAATACCATCCAAGCTTTAAATCGTCCTACCTTGATTATGGCGCCTAATAAAACCTTGGCAGCTCAGATGTATGCTGAATTTAAAGATCTTTTTCCACTCAACGCAGTAGAATACTTTGTATCATACTATGATTATTATCAACCAGAGGCGTACGTTCCATCTAAAGATCTATATATCGAAAAAGATTCTGCCATAAATGAACAAATCGATCGAATGCGACACTCGGCTACTAGATCTCTTTTAGAGCGAAGTGACGTAATTATTATTAGCTCTGTCTCGTGCATTTATGGTTTGGGATCCCCAGATTCATACGGAGATCTAACATTACATATAAAAGTAAATGACAATATTAAACGTGATCAGTTCTTAAGAGATCTTGTTTTTCTACAATACTCTCGTAGTGATATTGATTTTTACCGTACAAATTTTAGAGTTAGAGGAGATGTTGTAGAAATTTTTCCACCATTTGAAGACACTAAAATTATACGGGTAGAATTTTTTGGTGATTATATTGATAAGATCACATGGGTCGATCCCATCCGCCGTGAAACCCTTTCTAAAATAGATGAAATCACTATTTATCCAGCAAGCCACTATGTTTCTACTGTAGAGAGGACAAAGCAAGCCATTCATTCGATCCAAGAAGAGTTGTTGTGGCGTTTAAAAGATTTAAACCAGCAGGGGAAAATAGTAGAGGCTAAGCGTTTAGAGCAAAGAACTTATCTTGATATTGAAATGATCGAGCAGCTTGGTTTTTGTAACGGGATCGAGAATTACTCTCGTCATTTCACAGGAAGAATGCCAGGGGAGGCTCCGCCAACGCTTATAGAATACTTTCCTGAAGACTTTCTATGTTTTTTGGATGAGAGTCATATCACAGTTCCTCAAATCGGAGGGATGTACCGTGGAGATAGAGCCAGAAAAACAAACCTGGTAGAGCATGGATTTAGACTTCCCTCAGCACTTGATAATAGGCCTTTAAACTTTCAAGAGTTTGAAGCTAGTATGGATAAGACGATCTATGTGTCTGCAACTCCAGGGGACTATGAATTTAAAAAATCAGGTGGCCTAACCGTAGAACAAATCATACGTCCTACGGGCCTATTAGATCCAATTGTAGAGATAAGACCTGCTGAACACCAAGTAGATGATCTATTAAAAGAAGTTCGAATACGAATTGCAAAAAATGAAAGAGTTTTAGTTACAACCTTAACTAAAAAAATGTCAGAAGATTTAACTGAATATTTTGAAAGCTTAGGCTTAAAGGTAAAATACCTACATAGTGATGTTCAAACTTTTGAAAGAACTCAGATCATACGCGATTTGCGCTTAGGTCTATTTGATATTTTAATCGGTATTAACCTTTTAAGGGAAGGTTTAGATATCCCTGAAGTATCGTTAGTTGCCATTACAGATGCAGATAAAGAAGGTTTCTTAAGATCTACAAGATCTTTGATTCAAACGATAGGGAGGGCCGCAAGAAACGCCGAGGGACGAGTGATCTTGTACGCTTCTCGTGAAACCGATTCCATTAAAGAGGCAATGGAAGAGACAAGTAGAAGACGCAGTAAGCAAGAGGCCTACAACGTAGCTAATGGTATAACCCCAGAGACCATTAAAAAGCGTATTCATGATAATATTGATAAGATTTTTTCTGGGGGAGATTATGTTGAGGTACCGGTGGAGGAATCACCAGCCTTCTTATTAACTGAAGTAAAGGCGGATGACTTAACAAACTCTAAGGATATACTAAAGAAAATTAAAACATTACGTAACCGCATGAAAAAAGCATCAGATGCTCTTGAGTTTGAAGAGGCAGCGAAACTAAGAGATGAAGTAAAACGATTAGAACTCTTAGAGCTAAGTGTAAGGGGCAATGAGTAAGAAAGAGGATATAAAAGAAATTATCAGTGATGCCCCTGAAGCTCCGGGTGTTTACCTTATGAAAAATCGTATGGGTAAAATCCTGTATGTTGGTAAGGCAAAGAATATAAAAAACAGAGTTCGTTCCTACTTTACTGGCAGCAAAGATTTAAGTTCAAAGACAAGAATGTTAGTTGCTTACATTGAAGATATTGAATTCTTAACGACTAAAACAGAATTAGAAGCTCTTTTATTAGAAGCATCGTTAATTAAAAAGCACAAACCTAAGTTTAATATTCGTTTAAAAGACGATAGATCCTATCCGTATCTAAAAGTGAGTTTATCTCATCCATTTCCTCGTTTGTATCTAAGTCGAACAGTAAAACAAGATGGCTCCGAATATTTTGGGCCTTTTATCTCTGCGTTTTCTATTCGCGAGACCATTAAATTTTTAAATCAAACCTTCATGATTAGAGACTGCAATGATTCGGCTATGAAAAACCGAAAGCGCCCTTGTATGACTCATCAGATTGGTCGATGTAAGGCGCCGTGTGTAGGATATGTAAGTGAAAAAGAATACGGTGAAGACGTAAAGTTAGCACTGCAATTTTTAAGAGGAAAAAATAAAAAATTACTTTCTGGTCTTGAAAAACAAATGAAAGATTCCGCAAAAGAAGAACACTTTGAACAAGCAGCAAGATTACGTGATTCGGTAAAGGCATTAAAGCATATATTAGAAAAACAAAGTGTTGTTGCAACTGAAGAGGATAGTGATCAAGACGTTCTTGGCTTTTATGGAAATGAAAATGGTTTAACTATCGAATGTCTACACTTACGAAAAGGAATTTTATTAGGGCATCAGCACCATCACTTTCCTTTAGTAAATATAATGGACTCTGAAGAGGACATCCGTGAAGCCCTATCTTCTTTTATTATTCAGTACTACGAAAATAACTTAATCCCGGATTACCTACTCCTACCAGTTGATATGGGTAAAGACTTAACGCTTTTGATTGAAAAACTATTAACGGATAGAAAAAAGCAAAAGGTCATAGCTAAACATCCGGTAGACTTAAAATCAAAAGACTTACTAAAGCTGGCTCTGCAAAATGCAGAAGAAAGTTTTAAAGCACAAATGCGAAAAAGAGATGAGAGATATAAGGGGCTAGATGAGATTCAAAAAAAATTACAGCTTAAAAAATCCCCTCTACGTATTGAGTGTTACGACATTTCACACTTTCAGGGGGAGGCGACGGTTGCCTCACAAGTGGTATTTGAAAATGGGCTGCCTGCAAAAGAACATTACAGACGCTATAAAATCAAATCTGTTCATGGGGTAGACGACTTTAAATCGATGAAAGAGGTGCTTGCAAGAAGGCTCGCTCATGATGAGTTTGAAGATCCTGATTTAATAGTCATTGATGGTGGTAAGGGGCAACTAAAGATGGCCATGCTAGCCCTTAAAGAATGTGGAAGAGAAGATATTCCTATATGTGGCCTTGCTAAAGCAAGAACAATGGCGAATTTCTCAGGGCAAGAAGTTGAGTCAACCGAGGAGAGAGTCTTTTTACCGGGGCGAGAAAATCCTATTACCTTTTACTCTAACTCGGTAGGTCTTCACATTTTAACTGGTATCAGAGATGAAGCGCATAGATTTGCTATTACCTTTCATAGAAAGCTTAGAGACAAAAACTCGCTGACCAGTGTGCTTGATGATATCGTTGGGCTAGGTGAAAAACGTAAAAAACTATTACTTGCCGCATTTGGCGATATTGCTGCTATTCGAAGAGCTACAAGAGAGGAAATTGCTGACCTTCCTGGCTTTAATATGGTGCTCGCAGAGCGCATTCTGCTGCATATAAGTTGAGCAAGAATTACAAAGCCTACGTGCCTTGTTGCCCCTCATTCGTAAAACCGGTAATTGATAGAGAATGAAGACCCTATTGGTAATTCCTCCCATGACACAATTAAATACGCCGTATCCCTCGACAGCGTATTTGAAATCCTACTTGGATTCTAAAAACATAGAATGTGACCAAAAAGACTTCGGGATTGATTTGATCGATAGACTTTTTTCAAAAGACGGTCTTCAAAAAATATATACGTCGATTTTAAATAATCCACAGAATTTGCAAGATGATAGTGTGCAATTTTTTATAGATGCGTTTAGTGACTATCAAGCAACTATTGAACCTGTAAAAGCGTTTTTACGAGGTCATGATACGTCTCTTGCTTTACGACTTGCAAATCGTGCATTAGTTCCAGAGGGCCCTAGATTTTTACCATTAAGTGAACATAAACAATTTTTAGGTATTTTTGGCTCTCAGTCTACGCATGATAAGGCAAAATACATTGGTAGTTTATATTTTGATGACATAGCCGACATCATTAGAAAGGCCGTGGATGATAAATTTGAATTTTCTAGGTACGGAGAAAAATTAGCATCCTCACAAACTTCATTTTCTGCGTTAAGTGAGCAAGTCGAAAACTCTAACACGATCATCGATCAGATCTTACAAGAAATCGTTTCGGACTATATGCAGTCCTACAGTCCTGATGTCATTGCTTTAACGGCCCCATTCCCAGGAAATGTATACGGCGCCATTAAAATCGCAAAGTTCGCTAAGGCAATCAAACCCACAATAAAAATAGTTTTGGGCGGAGGTTATGTAAATACCGAATTGAGAACGCTAAACGATAAACGTTTTTTTACTTATATCGACTACCTTATTTTTGACGACGGGGAGAGGGCTCTAGAATGCGTCATTGAATGTTTAGAGGGAAAACGAAAAAAGGATCA
>JAGRAL010000096.1 GCA_020434605.1 Bdellovibrionales bacterium | reverse complement strand
GGTATAAAATAGACGCTATATACCCTTAACAATCCTGTATATTTAGTTTTTAATGACTAACAAAAACTGTCATCTTTTATGGTAAATGCTTACCTCGATTTTATTGGGTCTTAGATCCAACCTATTTGCTATCAGCATATCGCTTCGGCATGGCCCTTGAAATTACTGCTATTGAAGTAAAAAATAAGGAGTTAACATGAAATCGATTCAGTCGATAAGAAGACTACTTGCTGTATTAGGTTTTAGCTTAATCAGCACATCTATATTAATAGGTTGCAGTGACGACAGTAGCAGCGACCCTGTAGCTGTGAGCCGTGGTTATCACATTTCTAATGGACAGTGTTATGACAGCTCAAACCAACGAGTAAACCAAAGCTATTGTAATAACCTTTCAAACGGTTACCAGTTGATCAATGGACAATGTTATAACGGTGCAAATCAAATCGTAAGCCAAGCACATTGTAGTAATGTTACAACAACTACTGGCAACACTGGTACAAGCTGCTCTGGCGGTGTGACTATACCAGGATATGGTTGTATACCAAGAGGTAGCTGTAGTGTTGGATACGTAATGTGGTACGGACAATGTACCTATGTAGGTATATAATAAAAAAGTAATTAGCCCACGCACAAATAAGCGTGGGTACTTTTTTATACTAAGTGCGACAATAACTTACCTACAAAAAATGACATCAGGGCAGCTGCTCCGCCAGTTGCTAGCGTCGATAAACCTGATTTCCATTTAGGAACTTGAACCAAATTTCCTTTTACGACTCCAATTGTAAAAAATGTGATTGCAGTCAATACACCACTTACTACGAATAACTCTTCGGATGAAATTGAAATAGCTCCAACGGCTTTAAAAATAAATGGTAGAAGCGGAAATAAACCTAACCAACAAAACGCAAGATAAGTAATAAAAGCTGCCTTTATTGGATTACCAATAGCTGTTGATAAACCGTGTTCTTCAGTCAGCATCACTTCTATCCAAGCTTCCTTGTTTGAAGAAATTCCCTCTACTATACTTTCTAACTCGTCGCCGGAAAAACCTTTTGCAATATAAATCTGACGAAGTTCTTCTTTCTCCCCCTCAGGAACTTGCTCGATATGTTCAGCTTCCATTTTTCGGTATTTATCAACTAGCTGCTTTTCAGCCTTCACGCCTTCATAATTGCCTACCGCCATACTAAATCCATCGGCAATTAAGTTAGCACAGCCTAAAATAAAAATAACTTTTTCAGAAAATCCTGCTCCGGCAGCCCCAGCTACCACTGCAAACGTAGTTACTGTGCCATCAATAGAACCGTAGATAAAATCTCTGATGTATGAGCGCTCTATATTATGACTTAATCGCTCTTTGATAGCCTCTTTGGTATGCGAGTGGTCTAAATGGTCCATAAGAAAATACTAAGTGATTCTAAATGACTTACAAGCTATTTTTTAGTGCAACGTATTCTAGGACCTATCGAACTAAAGCCTATCCTTGTGATTTCAACAAAGTCTTCAGTATATCTGAATAATACTTTAGATAGCACATACTTAGAGTTCTTTAGCTCTAAATAATAGGTGTCCTTATCCATTTGCTTAGTAATTTGCAAAGCATCAGATGCGTCATAATAATAAACAAAGGGATAATTCGGAAAGTCCTCTGTCTGAATAGTTAATTGAAACTCAGGTTTACTTGGATCTTCACTCGCCATATCTAAAATATAAATATGACAAGCACTCTTGCTTAACGTCTTTCCTACATACTCACCTGCTGGAAAATACGTCAAAAATGATTCCATACCGAGAGCCACTGAAATTAGAAGTATGTACATCTGGCGGTAAATAGTTGGCTTGAGCTAAAAGTGCAAGTGACTTTGTAAAAGTTCTAACTTACAAATATGTCATGTCTTTTATAAGCGATGCCACTCAATATTTAAACTTAGCAGAAAATGTAATACCTTCTAAACATTTTAAAGCTGGTCAGATTGATCACATTTGCTACAGAGCTACAAGCACTGAAGAATATAAAAATCTTTGCGAGCAATTAAAAACAGAGTCTCGACTATTAACAGAAAGTGATGTGAATGGACGCCCCATCTCATGTTTCTTTTTTGCAGATGGAATTCTCTCAAAAAATAATAAAGTTCATGTCATCGAAGTAGCAAGTCCTAAACCAGGATCAGCACACACACCAGGGTTTGAGCATATTGAAATTTTTTCGGATCAACCAGAAGACAAGGATCTACATTTTGAGAATGTGCGCATTAAATTTTGTGACAAAAGCTTACTAGACATCGTTCAGGACGAGCGCTGGGAAAAATTAAAAAACCAACTACACTCATCCACTAGCATTTTTAATACTTCCAGCAAGAAGACTGAGTACAAGGGCATTTTAAAAAACACACAAGTGCTAGAAAAACTAAGTGATTATAATCCTCGTATTTGTGGGACTATTCCACTTGGCATAGCTCAGCCAAACAGTGATATAGATATAGCTTGTGAAGTAAAAGACCTAAGTGCATTCAAACAATATTTACAAACGCAGTTTCAAAAATATTCTGATTTTAAAATTTCAGCGACCAACATTCATATTGCTTGTCAGTTTAAAGTTCAAAATATCACCGTAGAAATATACGGAGAAAATATTCCCACAGAAAAACAACGAGCTTATGTTCACATGATGGCAGAGGCGCAGTTAATCTCCTACACTGGTGAATGGGCAATAGATGAAATTCGCTCTATAAAAACTAGGGGGATAAAAACAGAGCCTGCCTTTGCCGAATTTTATGGTATTAGTGGCGACCCATATATAGCTTTATACGACTTATACTCTAGTGCGTCTACTTTAAGAGATCTATCTCTTAAGCGTTTAACCAAAATGTAGTTATATTATTTTATATCTTCACTATCTCTTAGTAGTTCATGCAATTGCTGCGTGGATCTATTTGCAATTGTTCTAATAGCATCTTCATTAGTATACTCTTTGTGTTGCTCTAAAAGAGTTTCAACATCTGATTTAACAAATGAGTCTATAATTTGTTGTCGTTTTTGATCCGTCATTCCCATAGCCTTTAAAAGCTCATCTGATAATTCTAAGCTAGAAGCTAAGGTCTCTCTCCAAATATCGGTGACCCCTACATCCATTAATCTATGTACGTGCTCTCTATTTCGGGCTCTAGCAAAAACACGAAGATTCGGAAAATGCTCTTTAACTAAAGCGGCACATGCAACAGAGGATTCCACATCGTCAATAGCCAGAACAAAGTATTTAGCACTTTGCGCTCCTGCTGCCTCTAACAAATCTAGCCTGCCCGCGTCTCCATAGTAAATCTTATAGCCAAATTTTCTAACTACGTTTGCTTGCTCTGCATCTAGTTCAAGAGCTGTAAATGACTTTCCAAGCGCACGTAAAAGACGCGCAGGTATTTGTCCCACCCTACCAAAACCAGCGATGATGACCTCGGTGTTATCGTTTTCGATAGTATCAAACTCTAGCTTTTTATTTCTTTGTAATATGGGAGAAATACGCTCATTAAACGCGAACGCTAGAGCAGATAATACCATCGATAAGCTTACAATAATAATAAATAAAGATGCCTCTTGTTTAGTGAGGATTTGCACTTCAGCAGCTAAGCCAAACAAAACAAAAGCAAACTCCCCACCTTGCGATAAAACTAAGCCCATTTGTAGCGACGAAATATGGTTTAACTTATGCATTCTACCCATCATGTAAACGACAAGTGTTTTGCTAATAAATAGTGCTACCACTCCTACGAGCACAAACCCAAGTTGACTCTTTAAAAGATTCATATCCATGGTCATTCCTATACCCATAAAGAATAAACCTAAGAGTAGACCTTTAAAAGGGTCCATAGCCACTTCAAGTTGGTGTCTATATTCAGAATCAGAAAGTAAAAGCCCTGCCAAGAATGACCCAAGAGCCATAGACAATCCAAACTCTTGCATTATATAAGACACACCTAAAATCAAAAATAATGAAGCCGCAATAAAGAGCTCGTGAGATTTTGTGTTTGCAACGTATCGGAACAAGTATCGAATCGCATATCTGCCAAGAGTCAAAAATAATACGAAAAATAATACTATCTTTAAAATATGCAACATTTGCTCTTGGTGAAATTGAATCTCACCCTTAGCTAAAATAGGAACAACAGCTAAAAGCGGGATGGCCGCGATATCTTGGAATAATAGAATAGAGAACGCATTTCTTCCATATACTGTTGTTAAGTGTCCTTTTTCAGCCAAAAGTTGAATCGCAAAAGCGGTAGAAGAAAGAGTAAATATCAAACCTATTAAAACTGCTACGGTTATATTAGTAACAAACATACATACCGCTAGAGCCACGAGAGCAGCGGTCAAAGCAACTTGCAAGCCACCTAAACCTAATATGCTTCTTTTCATGGACCATAATCTTCTGGGTTGTAACTCTAAACCAATTAAGAACAGTAAAATGACCACACCAATTTCTGCGAAGTGTAAGATGGAGTCCGCTTCGGATACTACAGTTAAGCCCGATGGACCTAACAGAAGACCCGCAGCAAGATAACCTAGAACGCTACCAAGCCCCAATTTTTTAAAAAGTGGAACAAAGACCAAAGCTGCAAAAAAGAATATAAGAGTTAGAGCTACAAAATCCTGCGACATGAAGTTATGCCCTTAGACGGCCAATAACTACCATCAATAAAATCGCTCCAAACACACTACCTGCAAAGCCTGAGGTAGTGATTTGCCCCGTCATAGAGCTGCTGGTCCACATATTACCTATCGTGCCACCAATAAACGAACCAACGATACCTAAGAGGACAGTCGCGATAAATCCCATTTTTTGTGTCCCTGGAGTAATAGCTCTAGCAATAAGCCCAACGATAAAGCCAAATAAAATCCAAAGTAAAAATGACATCTTTCCTCCTAGCTATAGGAAAGAATCATAGATAATAATCAATCAATTGCAAGAATAAAAAAAGGGCTAAGTTTGACTTAGCCCTTAATAGTATATTTTTTAATATTTCTAAGCTGCTTGCTGATTAGAAGCTAAGCCTTTGCTAATGAAAGCTTTACAGCAGTCATTCCAGAAGTTTTCCTTAATCTTCTCTTCACTTCGATTTAACTTAAATTTAGGAAATGTGTTTTTCTCGCAATGCTCTGCAAACTCAGAGTCTTTACAAATGTGCACCAACTTCATCAGTAGACCCACATGTACAGGGGATATTTCCTTCATCATTTTTCTAACATTTGGTTCACCCGTCTGCTTTAAAAAATCATGTACAGTTACTAAATCACTAGCCGAAATCATCTTTCCTCCTAATTGCGCTATAAAGACCTATCGGCATTTCTGCCTTTTAGTATTAGTCTACTCGTCTTAAAATGATACATGCCACACTGCAAATCCCTTTACTTCAGTCCCTTCAAGATAGAGAACTTTCTTTATGGCTGTGATAGAAGAAAAACAAATTACACTTAAAAATAAATCGGTAATCACTCTAAAAAGTGCCTTAAAGCAAGACACTGAAAGTATCTTGAAATTTCGCAAGCAACTTAGCGAAGAGAGTACTAACACCTATCATTATCCTGGCATGATACTAGATGCTAAGGAGCAAGAAACGTATATAGACTCTATCACCAACCACCCCCGTTCGTTTTTTGTCACTGCCTTTGATAAGGACCGAGTAGTAGGAAATCTTGGAATCACACCCGTTAAAGACAAGCACCCTTGGACTCGGCATTTGGCCTATTTTGGCGTAGGAATTTTAAAAGAGTTTTGGGGAAGCGGCCTAATCCAAGCAATGCTAGTTGAGATGGATGCCAACATTCGTAAGATGGATTATAAAAAAATTGAGGCCACCGTTAAAGTTGCCAATGAACCTGCCCTACAGGTTTATTTAGACATTGGCTTTCATATCGAAGGAAAAAGAAGGCGCGCGACAATTATCGATGGTGAATACTCTGATGAGTATCATATAGCAAAGTACCTAGATATAGAGCCTTGGCAACCCGACACAATAAAGACAAAACGTTTACTGTTACGACCGATATGCGTTAGCGATGCGCCTTCGATCTATGAATACTCAAAAATACCCGAAGTAGCCGCCTATACCCTATGGGATTCGCATAAGTCCATACTAGACACAAAAAAATGGATTAGATCTTATATTCTAAATAAATACTTTGAGCACGAAATTGAACCCCTAGGGATTTGCCTAAAAGAATCTCCTGATACGGTGATTGGAACTATAGGCTGCACTTCGCGCAACGCCGATAAAACCATATTTGAAATGGGTTATGCTTTAAATCCCTCATACTGGAACCAAGGTATAACAAGCGAAGCAGGGACTGCGCTAATTGACTATATGTTTAAAAACACTAAAGCCCACAAGATCTATGCTCACCATAAGTCCCCTAATATATACTCAGGAAAAGCCCTAGAAAAAATGGGTATGCAATATGAGGGGGAATTAAAACAACATATCTATTCTAAAGGTAAGTATTGGGACTCAAAATTTTACGCCATATTTAAAACCTACTCCGCATTGTCAGTTGTACATATATATGCAATAAGCATTCTGTATGATTTTTACTTTTTTTGTGCAAATCGCATTTAGCTTTACCACAACTTACGATATGCAAGGGCATAGCTACCAGACATACCAAGTCCATAAAAACACACCCTTAGTTGTATTATTTCATGGCTGCAGACAAAACGCTGATGATTTTTATACGTTAACTAACGGCAGTGACCGACAAATAAATGCAACAATCGTTTATGCCAATCAAAATCCATTATTTAATGTGTATAATTGTTGGAACTGGTTTTATTCGTATAATCAGGCAGCATTTATTGGTTCAGAGTTAGATACTATCAATCACAAAATTCTTAGTTTCAAAAAACAATACAGCGCTACCTCTGTACATCTGGTAGGCTTTTCATCTGGTGCAGGCATAGTTTCAAACTTAGTTTTTACATATCCAAAAACATTTAAATCCGCCTTAATACATTCTGGCCCTGCATTTGGCTTAGCAAAAACAGGTAGCCAGGCTATTACACTCTTAAAAAAAGGAGATTTAGGAACTGACGCATTAGCACCTATCACACCTATTCAAACAACCGCTAAAACCATTGTGCTAGTGCAAGGCAAAAAGGATAAAGTAGTAAACCCCAACAACCAAAACATATTAGTTCAGCAGTTTTCATACTTTTTAAAAATCCCTGTCTACCCAGACCAAAGAAAAAGATTTCAGGAGTTTAGTAGTCAACAAAACAGGATCATCATATGGAGACTTCCCACTGCACACGAGTGGTCTGGAGGAAACCCTAGTAGCGAATACTCTGCACCCAATGAAATAGATATTTTAGACAATTACTACTCTTCCGTAGTAGGAATATGAAATTTCTTAAGATTTAAACTTGTAAAATCATTTAATAGCATCACAAATCTTTCTGTTACTTCATCTAAAGAAATCTCAGCCTCTTTTGTAACAACAAAACTTTTACCATCATCGACACTCGCAACAATTCCATCACCGATAAAGAAGTCTAGGGCCGATTTCATTAGAGGGACAGAAAAACTTTCTGGAAACTGAATTAGTTTTCCGTATTTTTGCTCTAGGCTAAAAACTTCTTTTGCTCTTGCCTTATATGTATCAAAACTAAATACCGCATTTGAAAATGATTTTAGCGTTAATGCCGCCACATAATAGCCTTCATATATATAGCTAAAGCTAGATGTAAATGGAGCAAGAGATGCGCCTAATTGATAAAAATCATGATTTGATAATGAAAAACTCTCATCAAAGCTAAACTCTTCTTTATCTAAAACTTTTGCGATAATCTTTTTAATCAACTCAAACATTTCTTCTGTTTCAGGTAAATAGAATTCATGTTTAAGCATTTTTCTTTGTTCTAAGAAAAATGCTGTTAAGTCATTGTTGTTTTTTAAACTACCACGAAAAATATTAATCCAAGCACTGCTTATAAATAGAGGCACTAAAAAATGATGCAAAATGGTGTTTTTTAAATATAACAGCTCAGATCTATTTTCATCAGGGACAGAGTAGAAAAACTTTCCTAGTGCTGGCTTTTCAATATAAGTAATTTTATTGTTTTCTACCAATAGATCTAATGAGTGCTTAATCTCATCTACTACATTTTTATTTAATAAATTGGGAGTTAGTGGAATCCCGAAATCGTTACAGTAATCCAAGATTTGCTTGGATCTCTCTAAAATGGATCCCAAGGTAAGAGCCCCAGAGGTTGAATCAAGTAGCACCATGGCAAGAAGTGATGTGGGAGAGACCATCATTCCCTTACCTACGGCTCTGAAACAAGTAAAGGCTAAGTCTTGTACCTGTTTTTTAACATCGTCTTTGATTTCATTCACATATATAGGACTACCTGCTTTTAAGTGTATTGACCCAAAGCGCTTTGTAAAAACCTTAAATATTTTTAAAAGCTGCGCAGAGGATTCTTGTACTTTTTTACCACCAAAGACTTCTGCCGTATGTGATTTAGATTCTGGTAAGTACTCGTGAGATATAGAAATCGGCAAAAAGCAGAGTGGTTTTTTAGTATCCAGTCTAGAGTAAGTTTCGCACAACATTTGAAAAAGTCCGTACTTTGGTGGCAAGAGCTTACCTGTGCGTGATCTCCCCCCTTCAAAGTAAAACTTAATAACTTTTTGCTCACTTAAAAGAGTAAAAATGTATGCCTCTAAAATATTCTTGTATAGAAAATCATTTTTAAATGATCTTCTGATAAAAAAAGCTCCGCCTTTGCGAAACATCATTCCAATGGGAAATACGTTTAGATTAATTCCTGCTGCTATGTGCACTGGTAATTTTAACTTTTTATAAAACGCATAGCTAATACCTAAAAAATCAGCGTAGGATTGATGATTAGGAACCAAAATCAAATGCGTTTCATTAGAAAGCTTAACAATATCGATGTCATCTTGTGACTGCAAACTTACATCATCGTAAAGCTTAGCAAATGTAGCATCAAAGAAGCTTGCCATTTTATCAACAAAGCTAGGTGTGTAGGTCGCTGCAATTTCGGTATAAATTTTACGAATTTTTTTTTGATCAGTAGGATGCTCGTTAAGATAGTCGTTTAACTTTGAATATTCGAATATCTTTTCCCATCCCATAAGAGAGTGATGATGTATTTTATTATGATTGGCTAGCCGATTTGTGTGTTTGTGTAAAAAGCTATTGGTTTAAATTCAGGAGGTATTACTTAATTACATCAAAGCTAGAATATGCCAAGATAAAGTGCAGTAAGATCCTAAGTCACTTAGAACCTTACCAAATAGGCTATTTTAAATTTAATACTGCCCCGGCGCTGTTCTCTAAGGAATCTACACCTACAGTGTATTCATCCGACCAGCTACCATCTTTA
>JAGRAL010000095.1 GCA_020434605.1 Bdellovibrionales bacterium | reverse complement strand
TTTTTGAATCGTTCCATCAGGTTTTTCATTAAAGTACGCATTCGATGCGTGGCTCGTCACATCAATCCAAGCAGGGTTAAACGGCTTTACAGCTTCCACAGAGTCGATGATATCCTGTATCGTTCTACCTCTAGGTGGAGGCACTATTTCATAGGAAAACGTAGGCGTTTTTGTCTGTTCGGACTTTTTGATATGATCGATTACTTTCATAGATATTAATTATTTAGACTGGATACGCTATAACATCAAGGCTTATGCCTTAAAATAATATCATGATCTGGTTATTTTCACTCACAAAGCACTAAAACTAGACATTTAACTACTCCCTCACCTATAATCCGGCACTTAAGATTATGAAGAAAAAATATCACACCGTACAACCCTTAAGACCTGAAGATGGCTACAGGCACATCAGCAGAATGCGATTTCTAACGAAGTGGCTGTCTCCCATTTTTCGCACTAGGGGATTAAATTTTGTAGCAAATTTGTATGCTAACCGGCTCACAACACAGCCGCTATCGGTTGTGAAATTAAACCCAAGCAGCTCTTTTTGTTTTCCTACCTTTGATAGCTATTGGGGATATTACATATACAACAAAAAAACATACGAGAAATCCCTAGAAGAGCTATTACTTCAGTTTAAAGATATCCCCTACACTTTTTTAGACTGCGGAGCTAACTTTGGTTATTGGAGTGCATTAGTTTCTAGCCCGCAATTGGGTTCGCACAAAGTCATAGCGGTAGAAGCCTCTCTAGAGACCTATAAAATTTTGAATCATACATACCTACAAAATCACAAACGTTTCACTCACTTGTACCGAGCAATTTCAAATACTGACGGCAAAGTCTTAAAATTTACAGCTGGCGGCAGACACGCAGGCCGCCATATTGTCGATGGAACCATTGAGAAGCTCAAAGTAAATGACTCTTATTTTGAGAGTAATGACTTAAATAACGACGTCGAGTCAATAACACTAGACTCTTTAGCAAAAAACTTTTCTACTGAGGAAAATAGTTTTATCGTAAAACTAGATGTGGAGGGAGCAGAGATAGATGCGTTTGAAGGCGCTACATCTTTGAGCCAAAAAGATACTATTTTTATATACGAAGACTATGGTGGGGATAGACAATCTATGGTAAGCAACAAACTATTAAAAGATGGATATGAAGTGTATTATCCTACAGACGAAGGAAATGTCGAAAGAATACACGATGTACGACGTATAGATACCATTAAGAAAAATATTCGCTTGGGCTACAACTTTATAGCTCTCAAAGGCAAAGGCCCACTTACCGACAAAGTACGTCAGTTGCAAAATAAAAAAATAAAAATTCTGCATATGACAGCTGGTCTTGATACCGGCGGAACTGAGATGATGATTTGTAAAGTCACATCATTGATGGACAAAGAAAGATTTGCCAATTCGGTTTTGTGTTTTAAACCTCCTGGCAATCTAAGTGCTAAGCTATCCGAAAAAGATATTAACTTTTTTAGTTTAAACATAAAGCACCCCGTTCAGTTTTTTACCAAACTATTTCGCTTTAGACGTCTGTTAAAAGAAATCAACCCCGATGTAATACAAGGTTGGCTAGTCCATGGAAACATGGCTGCACTCGCAGCAAAACTACTTTTACCAAAAGTTGAAGTTTATTGGAACATCAGGCACACTCTAGTCGGAATTGAAAAAGAAAAATTACACACACGCTTTTTAATTTTTGCCTCTAAATCTTTATCACGATTTTCTAAAAAAATTGTTTATAATTCTCATACAAGTAAATTACAGCACTTTGATTACGGGTACAGAAAGTCGCCTGGCTTGTTGATCCCTAATGGATTTGATACTGAAACATTCAGACCAAATACAGCCGCAAGACAGAAAATTTTGGATGAGTTGTGCTTACCAAGCGACACTAACCTTATCGGCATTATAGCTAGATATCACCCAGTGAAGGGGCACCACGTGTTTTTAGAAGCAGCCAAACTGCTTCTGGATAAAGGCTGCAAAGCCCACTTTGTTTTAGTAGGAAGTAATATTTCTTTAAAGAATCCTAAAATTAGTAAGATTATGAGTGAGTCTCCACACTTAAGCAACTTTTCATTCATGGGTGAAAGAACCGATATTCCTGATATTATCGCAGCTTTAGATATTGCAACTCTAAGCTCCTCTTGGGGGGAAGCATTTCCAAACGTCCTTGGCGAGGCCATGTCCTCTGGAGTGATCTGCGTAGCTACTGATGTTGGTGACTGTCACCGTATAGTTGGTGACTCTGGTATTGTTGTACCTCCAGACCAACCAGCAAAGCTAGCTGAGGCATGGAAACACGTACTGGATCTGCCGAAAACACAAAAAGATTTACTAAAAGAAAATAGTAGAAAACGAGTTCTAGATTTATTTTCTATAGAATCTGTTATTAAAAGCTACGAAGATCTTTACTCTACGAAGACGAGACATG
>JAGRAL010000094.1 GCA_020434605.1 Bdellovibrionales bacterium | reverse complement strand
GAAATCGGATGTAAAGGGTTTAACCATAGGTTTACCTAAAGAGTATTTTGCAGACGGCCTTGATCCAGAAGTAAAGGCTACAGTTGAAAAGGCAATAGAAGAATTAAAAGCAAAAGGCGTGAATTTTGTAGATGTAAGTTTGCCTCACACCAAGTACTCGGTATCAACATATTATTTGATAGCAACATCAGAGGCATCAAGCAACCTATCGAGATATGATGGTATACGCTACGGTCTACGTGAAAAATCTAACAATTTAGAAGAACTATATATGAACACTAGAGGCGTGGGCTTTGGCGATGAGGTAAAGCGTCGAATTATGCTGGGCACCTACTCTCTGTCTAGCGGTTACTATGATGCATATTATTTAAAGGCTTGTAAGGTTAGAAGGCTATTACAAAAAGACTTCTTAGATGCTTTTACAAAATGTGACCTTCTTTTAAGTCCTGTAACAACTTCTCCTGCGTTTCGAATTGGAGAAAGGGTAGAAGATCCCCTAAAGATGTACCTTAACGATATCTATACAACGTCAACAAACTTAGCAGGCTTGCCAGGCATGAGCGTGCCGGCTGGATTTACTAAGCTTGGCTTGCCAGTGGGTGTTCAGCTTACAGCCAAACACTTTGAAGAAGATAAAATTTTTAAAATTGCAAACACCATCGAAGAAATTTCTAAAGTAGCTGACAGGAGACCGGAATGTTAATCAAAGGTTATGAATGTGTAATTGGAATTGAAATACACGCACAACTACAAACGAAATCAAAAATGTTCTGCTCTTGCCCCAACCATTTTGATGCGGCTGATAACGAAAACACATGCCCGGTATGCATGGGTATGCCAGGAGCTCTGCCAGTATTAAACGATAAAGCATTAGACTTTGCTATACGCACAGGTCTGGCACTTAATTGTCAAATAAACCACAAGTCTGTGTTTGCTAGAAAAAATTATTTTTATCCAGACTTACCAAAAGGATATCAAATTTCTCAATATGAACTACCTATTTGTGGAAACGGCGAAGTAGAAATTATATTAGACGATGGATCAAAAAAGAAAATACGAATCGAAAGAGCTCACCTAGAAGAAGATGCGGGTAAGTCGTCTCACCACGGCAATCACAGCTTAGTAAATTACAACAGAAGCTCCGTACCACTTCTTGAAATTGTATCTGGGCCTGATATGCACTCGCCAGCCGAGGCCGCGTCGTATGTTCGCTCTATGAGATCGATCCTTCAGTTTATCGAGATCTGTGATGGAAATTTAGAAGAAGGTTCGATGCGCGCGGATTGCAACATTAGTATTCGTAAAAGTGGAGAAAAAGCACTTAACACAAGAGTAGAGTTAAAAAATTTAAACTCATTTAGATTTATTGAAAAAGCATTGCAATATGAATTCGAAAGACAAGTAGATTCAGTTTTATCTGGAGAAACGGTTGTTCAAGAAACAAGATTGTACGACAAAGATAAAAATAAAACGTACTCCATGCGCTCTAAAGAAGATGCGCAAGACTATCGATACTTCCCAGATCCAGATTTGCAGGCTGCAGTTATCACTGATGCAAGAATCGAAAAAGTTAAATCGGCGCTTCCAGAATTACCACTGGCAAGAGTAAATCGCTTTATGTCAGAGTATCAAATCCCTGAGTATGACGCCCACGTGCTAACTCAAACTAAGCCAATGGCTAACTACTTTGAAGTAGTTGCAAAAAACTCCAAGAGTCCAAAGCTTGCATCTAATTGGATCATGGGTGAATTGTTAAGAGTTTTAAACGAAGAAAAGTTAGAAATTGAAAATTCAAAGATTACAGCAGAGCATCTTGCCAAGTTAATTGTGCTCATAGAGAACGGAACTATCTCTGGAAAAATTGCAAAAACTGTTTTTGAAGAAATGTGGAAGTCGCCAGAGGATCCAGAGAAAATAGTAAAAGCAAAGGGCTTAGTTCAAGTTTCTGACGAAGGCGCCATTGAAAAGATAGTAGAGCAAGTGATGGCAGCCAACCCTGCGCAACTACAAGACTACCGTAATGGTAAAGATAAGTTGTTTGGATTCTTCGTAGGACAAAGTATGAAGGCGTCCAAGGGACAAGCAAACCCTGAGGTTTTAAATAAAATTCTTTTACAAAAACTGAAGGCTTAATGAGAGTAGCGGCCATAGATTTAGGAACCAATTCGTTTTTGTGCACTATTGCAGAACGCGAGACGAATGGTTATCGAATTCTGTCTGACCAAGTTGAGATGGTCAGGCTGGGCCAGGGATTAGCTAAAAGCACCAAAAAAATTCTGCATCCAGAAGCCCTAGAGAGAGCAAGCCAGGCCCTCGAAAAGTTCGCCGATAAAATTTCGCTATTAAATGTCGAAAAAGTTTTGGCAGTTGCAACAAGTGCTGCAAGAGACGCAGAGAACAAACAGGATTTACTCGCTATAGCAGAGAAATTTAAAATTCCTCTACAAATTATTTCAGGGCAAGAGGAAGCTCGTCTTACATTTCAAGGTGCCATGATGGACCATGATCCGGATACATCGATGGTAATTGATATTGGCGGCGGTTCTACGGAGTTTTTATATTTAGAAGAGCAAAACATCGTAGGCAAGAGCTTAGATGTAGGTGGCGTGCGTTTGACAGAAACATTTTTTACCACGGATATTCCTAGCGCTAAAGAAATCGAAGCCTTACAACAACATATTGAAGTGCAGTTAAAAAGCTTAAAGCTTCCCAAGGATCCTAAAAAGTGGGTTGCAGTTGCAGGAACTCCAACTACTTTAGCGTGTATGTACTTAGGGTTAAAAGATTTTGATGAATCAAAAATTCAAAAACTACGACTAAAGCTTGATGATATTAAGGGACTACTAAAAAAGATGATGGTGCCCATAGAAGTAAGACAAAATATGGCTGGATTACATCCTAAGCGTGCGGATATTATTGTTGCTGCAACATACATATTGATAGGTGCGATGGAATTTTTTAATATTCCTGAAATTGTGGTGTCCACCAAGGGAATACGTTACGGAATCATAAAGGAGCTTTTATGATAAAGTTGTTTTTAGCACTCTATATCGCTTCAGGGTTCTCTGTTCAGTTTGCAAAAAAGCTGATTGAGGTTAAGGGTAGAAAAATTGTCGTTGAGATTGCTGATACGGATGAAAAAAGACAACAAGGACTTATGTATAGGAAAACCTTGGGAACAGATGAGGGAATGCTTTTTATTTTTCCTGATGAACATTATTTATCGTTTTGGATGAAAAACACGTTTGTCCCTCTTACCATTGGGTATTTTAATAAAAACGGTGTTTTGGTAGATCTTAAAGATATGGCCGCCTTTGGTAAAAAACCAGGCGATCCGCCTACTTACCAAAGCTCTAGACCAGCAAAATACGCCCTTGAAATGAATCAGGGTTGGTTTCAAACCAATAAAATTGGTCTAGGTTCCACTCTTAAAGTTCCTTAGCCTCTAGTCCAAGGGCTTAAGACTATTGGTGCTTTGCTAAAAAAAATGATTTTTTTATTAAATTATCAGTGCTTAAATAAAAAGAGGAAACAGAATAAGCGCACCAAAGGATTTGGAACTATGAAACAGCTATTGATACTTCTTCTTATTTCTAGTTTATCACTATTTACCACGATTTCGTGTACATCATCTGATGATGTGTCAGACGGCGAAGAAATTTCTGATGCCGATGGAGTTGCTGACGGAAGTGAACTTGATAATTTCGATGACGCCGAGTTAGATGGGGAAAGTGTTGCTGACGGTGCCACTGACGACCTACTTCTTGATGAAGGCGGAGAGTCTACAGATGAGTTTGCTAGTGGTGATGATGAGTTTTCTGATGATGGAAGCGCAAGCACAGACGAGTTCGCATCTGAAGACGGCGCTTCAACAGATGAGTTTGCAGCCGCTCCAGAAGAGGGCACTAGCGACTCTGATTTTAGTACAGACGATTCAGCAGTAAGTGATTCTGGTACAGTAACAGATATTTCTGGTGGGGAGTCATTTGACGCCGGGGCAGATACATCTACAACAGATAGTTTTGCAGATACTGGTGAGACATTAACCGATGACACAGATGCAACAACACCTGGATTTGCAGAGACGGATTCTAGTTCATCATTTGCAGCCCCTACAGAAGACATTGCTAAAACATGGGTACCGGTTAAAAAGATAGCTTCAGCTCCATTTAATAAGGGTGGCCAGCTTTTAAATACGGTTTATATTATTCGCCCAGGGGAAGATGTTAGTTCTGTTAGCCAAAAAATATTTGGTATGGACAAAACGCAAGACATATTGGCCGCTAACCCACACTTAAATAGAAGTTTTACTACAGGGGACAAATTATATTACAACTCTCCTAACCGTAGTGGTGATAGCTCTCAAATGTTAACTTATTATGAAGACAACGGTATCCCTGCGCAAACATATGTAACGCAAGAAGTGGATAACATTAGAAGTCTTGGTACAACTTTACTAGGTGATTCAAATTCTTGGAAAGAGCTTTGGGCCACAAATGCGGCGATTGATTCCAAATCAGACTTACCGGGTGGAACAGAGATTAGATACTTTCCAGAGGGAAGTGCGCCGGTACAAAATGTTGCTCAAAACAATTTACCTCCACCTCCAGAGCCGCCAGTTGAACAACAACAAGCTATTAATGATTTACCGCCGCCACCAGATATGAACACTGCGGGTACAGTTGAGCCACCTCCGCCGCCACCAATTGAGCCTCCACCTCCACCACCGCCACCAGCGATGGAGCCACCTCCACCACCACCGGTAGAAAACAAAGTGGCACAAAAAGAAGGTGCAAAAGGTATGAACATGAGATTGATTTTAGCTGCCTGCTTATTGATAGGCGGGGGACTAGCGATTGTAGTTTTACAAAAATCTAAGTCTAAAAAAATCAATATAGGCGAAACACAAATCTAAAAACACTGTGTTTCATTTGAAGGTCACAAGGCGCAATGCTTGTGGCCTTTTTGTTTTTTATGGATGTAATGAATATTTTTTTAAGAAACTTTCTCAAAGATTTGTGACAAAACTTGTTTACGATCTTGTCTAGATTCTTCGATATAGTAAATCAAATCATCTACGATCTGCACGTCACGGTTGTTCGTATGGAAAAACTCAACGCCCATTCCATACTCATTTTTCCAAA
The DNA here is from genome assembly GCA_020434605.1 of Bdellovibrionales bacterium. Classification (GTDB taxonomy): domain Bacteria; phylum Bdellovibrionota; class Bdellovibrionia; order Bdellovibrionales; family UBA840; genus JAGRAL01. Next base: position 2,636 of record JAGRAL010000094.1, on the reverse strand, counting down.
CGATTTTCGCAGCAAGGTCACGCTTTCTAGTGCCTACGCTAAACGTAAGGTGAATCTTTTCAGATAGGCCAAAATCCAAATCGCCCGTTTTTAAAAAGGCGCCACTTAGACTGATATTAATTAGCTTCCCCTTAAGCTCCTGTCTGCCATAGGTCTTTCTGTAATTTACCTCTACGGCAAGCATTACTCGTTTTGCAGGGCTTGTATCAGATTTAAGCGACTTCATGGTCTATCCTCCAAAGTAACTATCGGATATCGAAATTCAAAATTTAACATTTCCCTAGTTTTTTTAGAGGTTTAGACCTTATTCCTGCGTCAGTTTGGAACAATTTCTCAGATTGAGACAGGGGGGTGAATCTAATTGACTTTTTGGGCATGTAGCCTCATATTGGATCTTAAGACGCACTATAAATTCTATCGTCTTCATTCCAAAATAAAATCAATTTTTTAAAGGAATTCTAAATCATACAACCCAAAGTTATATCATATATATTATTAAGGAGCTCTTGTGTCCGAAGAATCTAGTCAAGTGGATAAGAAAAAAGCAACTCGCTCAAAACGCGCACCCGCAGAAGCAAAAACAGAAGCAGCAGCCACCGAAGCACCAGCTACCCCAGCAGTAAGCGCCGCCCCAGCCGCAGCAAGTGAAGCCCCAAGAGAAGCTAGGGAACAACAATCTCCACGTAGATATAACAATAATAATCATCGAAACAATAACCACCGTAATAACAACCACCGACGTGACCGTAATGACAGAAATGATCGTCATGATAGACACGACAGAGGCGGGGGAGATCGCTCAGGCCTTAGAAGAGATATGGAAGAGTTAGCTCCGCCACAAGAGATCGATGAGAACTTTGTATGTGAGCTAAGTGATGAAGAAAAAAAGGATTTAAGCTCAAAAAATTTAAAATCAAAAAACATTACCGAGCTAACAGCATTAGCTACAAAATTAGGTGTTGAAAACGCTGCTGGTCTTCGTCGCCAAGATCTTGTGTTTGAAATTCTTCGCCGTGCTGCTCGCCTTGGGGATATTTTTGGTAGTGGTTGCTTAGAGATTTTACCAGACGGCTACGGCTTTCTAAGATCTCCAGACTATAATTACCTACCAGGTCCCGATGATATCTATGTATCTCCAAGTCAAATTCGCCGTATGGGCCTAAGAACTGGTGACTATGTTACTGGTACCATTCGCCCCCCAAAAGATGGAGAGAGATATTTCGCTCTATTAAAAATTGAAAGCTTAAATTACGAAGATCCTTCAGTTAATAAAGAAAAGATTTTATTTGATAACTTAACGCCACTTTATCCTGAGAAGCGTTTGATTTTAGAAACGGCTCCCAATAAGTATACAACTCGTGTTGTAGACTTAATGGCTCCTCTTGGAAAAGGACAGCGTGGACTAATTGTTGCTCCTCCAAGAACCGGTAAGACAGTACTATTACAAGATATCGCCAACGCGATTTCAACTAACCATCCAGAGGTAAAACTAATTGTACTACTAATTGATGAGCGTCCAGAAGAAGTAACGGATATGGCTCGTACAGTGAAGGGTGAAGTGGTTAGTTCAACGTTTGATGAACCTCCAACTCGTCACGTTCAAGTAGCCGAAATGGTCCTTGAAAAAGCAAAAAGACTTGTCGAGCACAAGCATGACGTGGTGATTTTACTAGATTCAATCACGCGTTTAGCTAGAGCGTACAATACTGTGGTTCCACCATCTGGAAAGATACTATCGGGCGGTGTGGACTCTAACGCCCTACATAAGCCAAAGCGTTTCTTTGGAGCAGCCAGAAATATCGAAGAGGGCGGCTCTCTTACAATCATAGCTACAGCCCTAATTGATACTGGTTCTCGTATGGATGAGGTTATCTTTGAAGAGTTCAAAGGTACCGGTAACTCCGAGATCCACTTAGACCGAAAACTAATGGAAAAACGTATATTTCCATGTATGGACATCAATAAATCAGGCACTCGTAAAGAGGACCTTCTTATTGAAAAGGGTGATTTAAATCGCCTGTGGATCCTACGTAAGGTTCTGGCTCCAATGAATGTAGTAGATAGTATGGAATTTATCTTAGATAAACTGGGTGCTACGAAGAGCAATTCTGAGTTTATCACTTCGATGAATGGATAAAGATATAAGGCTTTGAAAATATTACTGTTTTTAGCCCACATTTTTAGCTCGACAAGGGCTTAAAAACTGTGATATTTCAAGCACTTCAATATAACGAGGAAAAGCGTATGAAACCAGAAATACACCCAAAATACTTTAACGATGCATCCGTATCTTGCGTATGTGGCAATACTTTTAAAACAGGAGCGACTGTTCCTGAGATTAAAGTCGAAATCTGCAGCGAATGCCACCCGTTTTACACAGGTAAGCAAAAGATGCTAGATACAGAAGGCCGTGTAGAAAGATTCAATAAGCGTTACGCTAATTTTAATACAACACGTAAATAGCTCATTTGAAACGTTTGTAAGAATAAGCAGGCACATGCCTGCTTATTTTTTTATGAGGACAGTATGTTTGATCAACTAGATGGTGTTGAGTCCCGCTTCGAAGAAGTCAGCATGAAGCTGCAAGACCCTGAGGTCACTTCTAATAACGAAAAATACAAAAAAAATAAAAACAA
>JAGRAL010000093.1 GCA_020434605.1 Bdellovibrionales bacterium | reverse complement strand
TTTGAACAAGCTTTTCGTCGTTTTAAGAAATCTTGCGAAAAATGGGGTGTTCTTTCTGAACTGAAAAAACGCGAACATTATGAAAAACCAAGCGTTCGCTTAAAAAAGAAGTCAGCGGCAGCTCGTAAGCGTTTACTTAAGAAGTCAAAAAAACAAGATTATTAATTCCTAGAGGTAGATTGTGGCATTAAAAGAGCAAATATTAAACGACATCAAAGAAGCAATGAAAGCGAAGCAACCTGAACGCTTAAGCGCTCTTCGTATGCTACAATCTGCTGTTAAGAATAAAGAAATCGAGCTTAGACCAAACTCCATCACTGATAGCGATATCTTTGATGTTGTTAAAAAAATGGTAAAGCAACGTAAAGAATCTATTGAGCAGTATTCTGCTGCAGGAAGAACAGACTTAGCTGAAAAAGAAAGTGCAGAAGCTGACATGCTTTCACACTACTTGCCAGCGCAATTGTCTGAAGACCAAATCAAGAATATCGTTGAAGCAGTTATTAAAGATCTAAATGCCACTTCGCAAAAAGAAATGGGCGCGGTCATGAAAGAAGCCATTGCACGATGCAAAGGTGCTGCTGATAACAAAATCGTTAGTCAAATTATTAAAAGCAAGTTACAGTAAAACTACTTCATGTGATGAGCTTCCAGGTTTCAATTTCTGAGGAAGACTAAATGGCCCGCTATACACAAGATTTTATCGATAAGGTAATTGAAGCCAATAATCTTGTGGATTTAATTTCTCAATATACTCAGTTAAAACCTAGTGGCTCGAACCTAATGGGCTTGTGTCCATTTCCATCTCATAAAGAAAAAACTCCGAGCTTTTCTGTAAGCCCACAAAAACAATTCTACCACTGCTTTGGCTGCAAAAAAGGCGGGGGTGCTGTTCACTTTCTGCAAGATTATAATGGGATGTCATTTCCTGAGGCCATCGAGTTTTTAGCCAATCGCGCTTCCATTGCCTTGCCAGTTGAAAATAAAGCCCAGTCCTCAATGGAAGACCAAGAGAGACAAAGAAAAAAGTATTTAGAAAAAATCAATGAGCTGGCTAGAAACTTTTATGTGAAAAATTTTGAGAACTTATCAAAAGAACATCCGGCAAAAGTATATTTAAAAGATCGTGGGATCACTGCAGAAACTATCGAGCTATTTCAAATTGGTTACGCTCCAGAGTCATGGTCCTCTTTCTCTGAACTTCTAGCTCAGAAAAAAGTAAATTTACCGATGGCACAAGACCTTGGCTTGATAAAGTTAAAGTCAGGTGGTGGTTCGTATTTTGATATTTTTAGAAACCGTATTTTGTTTCCAATCATTTCGCCAATGGGAAAAACTTTAGGTTTTGGTGGGCGTGTACTTTCTAAAGAAGATCAACCCAAATACTTAAATAGCCCCGAGTCGATCTTGTTTCATAAATCTAAAACTCTCTATGGCCTACATGAAACGGCTAAACATATTTTAGCGGAGGGTTACACTTTGGTGGTTGAGGGATATATGGATTTAGTATCGCTCTACCAATCAGGTGTGCAAAACGTGGTAGCCAACCTAGGCACTGCATTTACTGCTGATCATGCTAAGCTTTTAAGAAAATACTCTAAAAATGTAGTCTTGTTATTTGATGGTGATAGCGCTGGGCAAATGGCCACAGAGAGAGCTTTGCCTATTTTGCTACGAGAGGGTTTATCGGCAAAAGCTCTTACATTGCCAGACAACTTAGATCCCGATGATTTTGTAAAAAAATACGGTAAGGACGAACTTTTAAAGCGAATCAGCGAAGCTAAGGACGTTTTCTTGTGGTTTTTACAAAAGTGTCTAAAAAGCTTTCAAGGAAATGCCACGGAAAAGGTACAAATTTTGGATCAAATATTCCCTGTTTTGGATGAAGTGGCTGATTATCGCTTAGTTAATTTTTATTTAGCTGATGTAGCTTACTACCTAGAAATGGATAAAAAATGGCTCGAGAGAGCGTATATTGCATTTCGCAAAAATGATTCGAATAAAAAAGAGCAAAACTTAACCGTTCAAGAGCGTGAAAGAGTCCAAAATACGGGAGAAAACACAAGCGATATTAGTAAGTTAGATATAAAAACAGCTCTCCCAGAAGAAATTGAGCTTGCTAACTTAGTATTAGCCCGAGAGGACTACTTAAAAAAATCTTTGGAACTTAATTTGCATAGCGTATTTGTAACGGAAAGTGGAAAAAAAATGCTACAACTCATCATTGATGAATATAGACAAGACTCCAATGATTTTGCTAGATTAGGTCCTTCGGTGTTAGCTAAAATTAGTCCAATTTCGTTACTTACGAAACATATGGATGTTTCGTTTTATGGTGATGCCGAGAAAGCGAGTAAGTTGTTTCAGCTGTGCTTTCAAAAACTGAATAAGGAAGTGATGAAACAAAAGATTAGAGGATTTCGCCAAGACTTAAAAGTGGATGGATCTTCAGAAGACGCACTTAAAAACATGCAAAGTATATTTAAAAAACAAAATAATAAAAAAGAATTGTAGGAGAAACGCTCGAATGACAATAGTAAAAACAAATTCTACTGTTAAAGATCAGAATTCCTTGTCAATTGAAGAGCAAGTCAGACTTGTTGAGCAAGAAATCAAAAAGTTTGTAGAGCTATACAAATCTAAAGGACCTTTGAGCGCCGTTGAGATCAATGATCTTTTAGCTCCTAGTATTTTAGCTGCAAGTATTTTAGATCAGTTTATGCAAGCCATGGAAATTCATGGTGTAGAAATCATTGAAGATGAAGATGATGGTTCATCTGATGGTAAAGAGCAAGAGTTCTTAGACTCTGGTAAAGATGATGACGAAGAAGAAGCAGAAGTTGCTGAAGAAGACGTTAAGAGTAACGACCCAGTAAGATTATATTTACGTAAAATGGGTAGCGTATCCCTACTAACTCGTGAGGGTGAGGTAGAAATTGCTAGACGTATCGAAGCAGGCGAAAGAGAAATCCTTCGCGCCATCCTTATGTCTCCGTATGGCTGTTTTGAGATTATCCAATTAGGTGAAAGAGTAAAGAGCGGTCGTATTAAAATGCGTTCGATCTTTAGAGGCCTAGAAGACGAAGAAACTCAATTTAGTGAAGAAGAGTACATGGCTAAAATCGAAAAGTTAATCGGCCATGTTAAAGACTACGAGAAAAAAGCAGCTAAATTGTTTGATACACTAAGAGATGAAACTTCGACAAAAGCTGTTAACGATAAGGCGCAAGAAGACTTAGAAAAATTAAATCAAATATTAATGCAAGGCTTTGATGATATTAACTTTAACCGTAAGACGATCAATCGTATCGTGTTTAAGTTTCGTAACATCGTAGATCGTATGAGTGTGCTACGTAAGCGTGTTAGAGATGCGCTTGATAGAACCTTTTCTAAAGATACGAGCATCTTATTTGATAAGTTTCAAAAGATCTCTGATAACGATGCCGAACTGGCAAAGGTTAAAAAAGAAGTTGGATTGTCATATGACCAATTTAAGCGCTTTGCTGTGCAAGCAGAAGATGCTGAAATCCGTTTAGAGAGATTTTTAAATGATACTAGCATGCACTTTAACTGGATCCGCGACACTCATACATTGATTTGGCGCGGGGAGAAAGCGGCAGATGCTGCAAAGTCTGAGCTAGTTGAAGCTAACTTACGATTAGTGGTTTCTATTGCAAAAAAATATACTAACCGCGGACTACAATTCTTGGATTTAATCCAAGAAGGTAACATCGGTCTGATGAAAGCTGTTGATAAGTTTGAGTATCGTCGTGGTTATAAGTTTTCTACATATGCAACTTGGTGGATTCGACAAGCTATTACACGTGCGATTGCCGATCAAGCTCGTACAATTCGTATTCCGGTTCATATGATTGAGACAATCAATAAACTGATTCGTACGTCACGCTATCTTGTACAAGAGTTAGGACGCGAACCACTTCCAGAAGAAATTGCAGAAAAAATGGAAATGCCTGTTGATAAAGTTCGTAAAGTTTTAAAAATTGCTAAAGAGCCAATTAGCCTTGAAACTCCAGTGGGTGAAGAAGAAGACTCCCACCTTGGGGATTTTATTGAAGACAAAAAAGTAATCAATCCTCATGAAGCAATCGTGAGCATAAACTTAGCAGAGCAAACTCGTAAAGTTTTAGCGACCCTTACTTCAAGAGAAGAAAAAGTTTTACGTATGAGATTTGGTATCGGTGAAGAGAGTGACCACACTTTAGAAGAAGTAGGGCAGGATTTTAATGTTACCAGAGAGCGTATTCGTCAGATTGAAGCAAAAGCGCTTCGTAAACTTCGTCACCCATCACGTGCTAAGAAGCTTAAGAACTTCATGGACGGCGGCGGCAGAAGTAGCGGCGAGTAGTTGACTATATTTGATTTTTAAAAGAATTTATAGATGCTGTGGGGGCATAGCTTAGTTGGTTAAA
>JAGRAL010000092.1 GCA_020434605.1 Bdellovibrionales bacterium | reverse complement strand
TGATATGTTAAGGTCATGCGGTGATCAATTTTTAGAAGCTTATTTACCCATACTAAAACGCAGAAAAGACTTGGCATTCAATGAGACGCAAAAGTCATTTCAAGAGTATAGACGTGGAAGGTATGTCGAGTTCAATTTACTTTATGATAGAGGGACGGTTTTTGGTTTAAAAACAAATGGCCGTGTAGAATCGATTCTGATGTCTCTACCTAAAAAAGCGCAGTGGTGGTATAATTATCAGACGGAAGCGGGGAGCGAAGAGGCTAAGCTAAATGATTTTTTGAAGCCACAAGATTGGTTGAGTGAAAAATAGGCAATATTATATATTAACTGGTAATGAGGCGGTTTTTTTTCTAGTGTATGTGTCACTTACATAGGGTCGGGGAGTGCGTATGTCTTATAAAGAATTTGATCTGTTTAATCCTACAGAAGAACATAAAATGTTACGAGAGACAGTAGCTGCGTTTTGTGCCAGTGAGGTAGAACCGCAAGCTCACGAATTTGATAAAAAAGAAGAATTCAACTTACCGCTATTTAAAAAACTGGGTGACTTGGGGCTACTTGGGATTACAGCAGGTAGTGATTTTGGTGGATCCGAGATGGATGCCGTGGCAGCTGTGATTGCTCACGAAGAACTATCTTATTCTGACCCTGGATTTGGTTTGGCATATTTAGCTCATGCAATGCTTTGTGTGAATAACATCAATGTAAATGCTAGTGATGAGATTAAATCAAGAATACTTCCTAAGTTATGCTCGGGTGAGTGGGTAGGTGCAATGGCCATGTCTGAGCCTCACATGGGGACTGATGTGATGGGGATGAAGACGCAAGCGGTAAAAAATGGTGACCATTATGTTTTAAATGGACAAAAAATGTGGATCACTAACGGCGCAACAGATGAAAACAAAACTCCAGCCGATGTGGTATTAGTATATGCAAAAACAGGAGAAAAAAACGGTAGAGCACTTGTATCTACGTTTATTGTAGAAAAAGGTTTTAGCGGCTACTCGGTTGGACAAAAGATACAAGATAAATTAGGAATGCGTGCATCGAATACGGCAGAACTTGTATTTGATAATTGTAAAGTGCCCGTAAGTAATCTTGTTGGTAATGAAGGCGATTCAATGCTTCATATGATGAGAAATCTTGAGATTGAACGTTTAACACTGGCAGCGCAAAGTATAGGTATTGCTAGACGCTGTATTGAAGTTATGAGTAAGTACTCTGAAGAAAGACAGGCGTTTGGAAAATCTCTATCGTTTTTTGGGCAAATTCAAAATTATATCGGAACTAGTTATGCCGAGTACAAGTCAGCAAAAGCTTATGTTTATGACACTGCTCGAAGAATGGATTTAAGCTCTCATAGTGGGCGCTTAGATTCTGACGGAGTAAAGTTAGTGGCTTCCACAATGGCAAAAAATGTTGCTGACAGAGCAATTCAAGTCCTGGGTGGTTACGGCTATGTGGGTGAGTATCATGTAGAGCGTTTGTGGAGAGATGCAAAGCTTTTAGAAATTGGTGGTGGTACAATAGAGGCTCATCAAAAAAATATTACCAGAGATCTTTCTAAGCATTTAGTGCTATAGGTTAGAACTCTTTTCCCATACCAAAAAGCATATTCATTTGTGTAGCGGTTGCTTCGCCCGGGCCTTGCAACATATCGTACCTAAATTCAAAATTTAAGTACCAATCTGGCTTCCATTGGTAGTCAATTCCACCAAATATACCAGGACCGACATAACTAGTGGACAATATAAGTACAAACTCACGCTGTCTAAAAGCAATACCATAGTAAGGGCGATATAAATCGGCAATTTGTATGGATATATTTTCATCTTCTAACTTTTTTACCCCAAAGCTACTTATTGGATAATGCTTTATGGCAATATCGAATCCATACCCCATATCACCTGAGATTA
>JAGRAL010000091.1 GCA_020434605.1 Bdellovibrionales bacterium | reverse complement strand
TAAAAATTTTTTTGCTTGTGAAGATCCCCAAACTGAGGTTTGAAATGAATCAACAAAGCCATGGTCATCAATACCAGGTTTAAATAGTGAGGCTTTTTGTAACGCGGGTTCTGGCCAATGAGCGAATGCAAAACAAAGCAGTAGTGTCCACATATCTAGTCCCCCATAGAAAAATTCTAGGAGGGAATCAATTATCGAGCAAGGTCAAATTGGGCGATAGAATATGAGTACAACGCAAGGCCCTATTTTGAGAGCCTCTTAGCTTTAATCTGGGCAACCATATCTTCAAAAGATTTTTTTGTGCTCTGCAGGTTTGTCCAATTTACATCAGTTCTTTGTAAGTAGCCGCTAATCAATGAGTCGGCTTTATCGAGCTCATTATTTGCGACCAATGCCTTTGCCAAGCTTTCTGCAACCCAAACTTCATTTCTTCCGTAAGAATTTTCTAGTGCGCTTTTACCAAGTATAATAGCATCAGTTAGTTTGTTTGTCGCAATTAATACTTTAAGGCGTCGTCTCAGTAGGTCGCCATTATCAGGGTATTGTTTTAACAGTGAAATTGATAATGTGTCCGCCTTTTTGTAGTCTTCCGCGGCCATTACAATAATAAGTAACCTTAAAGATGGTCCAAATCTTTGAGGTGGGATTTTGTATTTAGTACCAATCTTAGCTGCCACCTTCCATGCGTTTTTAGATTTTGATGTACCTTCATAGGCAGCCTCAATCAATTCAGCCCGCTCAATGGCTACAAAAAACTTTTCGTAATCGGTGTACTCACCAACAAGATCGGTTTTAACAGCTACTTGTAACTTTTCTGAATCATTAAGAAGTTCGTCAGCTAGTCTAACGCCATTTTTTACTTCAGCTTCGATTTCTTTTCGATCGGTTAGTAGAGAGATTAAATCGGTTCTCCAAACTATGGACCTACTTGATTTGGGTTCTTCTTGGATGGCTTCTTTTAAGGTAGCTATGTAGTGATCTTTATTTTTGGAATCTAGCTTAAATTGCTCAGCAGCATATTTTACTTTTGCATATAAATATTCCGGCGGAAGCACATCTCTTTTTGAAAAATACTTTAGACTCTCAGAGTATTTACCTGCAGTAACTAAGCGTTTAGCTAATATCTCTCTATAACCAGGTTTTGTATCTGCATGTTTTTTTAATTCGCTGATTGTAATTGGCGAAGCCTCTAGTTCTTGCAAAAATGGTTTTAGAATGCTTGTGGGTTGATAGTCTATAAGGCGATCTAATTCTTGTCGCTTGCCATTTAACACAAGCAGAGTAGGAATGGCTGAGATCGAAAACTCTTTTGATAGCTTTATATTTTCAAAACGGTCTACATCGATTTTTACTTTTATATAGTTTTTTGTAAGAGTTTTGAATTGCTCCGTATGAAAAGTTTCGTTTTCATACCTAATGCAGCCGGGACACCATCTAGCTGAAAAATCTACTAGTAATAATGCCTTTCTTTTTTTTGCTAATTGTAGTGCGGACTCTAGATCATCTTGAATAAATCCATCTTCATTTACGATTCCAAAGTTTTCATTGATAGTATTTTTTTGAGCAATTTCTTTTGTGTTTTTTGATAAATCGATAAAGTTTGGTTCACAAAATGTAAGGGCGTCGTCACACACGTACAGTGCAGCTCTACCACTATTCCATTTTGCTGGTAAGGGCCCAAATTGGATTTCACGACTTGTCAGGCTGGTCATCTTGATAGTGTTTTTATCGATAATTAATTTATTGGGAGCTTCTTTGTTAAAGTGAAATCCCTCTGCAAGGTTTGCAGTATATGTATTGTTAGTTGTTTGTGTTTGCAAACTGCCACGTCCAAGTGAGTTTGCGCCAAAGGAAAGACTTAAAAATATAAGTAGTTTTGTCATGCCTGAAGATATAACAAAAAGGCATAAAAAAACCTAGCATTTTACTGCTAGGTTTTTAACGCTTGGTCTCAAAGACTTAGCTACCACATGCCATACAATCTTCAGGGTTATCTATAGAGCAAGCAAGATCTGCTTCGGCCTGTTCTTTTTGTACTACAGGCTTTTCTTTTTTAGATTTATCCACTGTAAACTTAATAGCTTCTGCAGCACCTTGTGAGCGAAGGTAATACATTCCAGTTTTTAATCCCTTCTTCCACGCATAGAAGTGCATAGAGCTCATTTTAGCAAAATCTGGTTTAGCTAAATGCACATTTAAGCTTTGGCTTTGGCAAATAAAAGCTCCGCGGTCAGCTGACATATCAATAATCGCTTTTTGGCTAATTTCCCAAACAGTTTTATAAATGTCTTTTAGATGCTGAGGGATACTATCAATGTTTTGGATAGATCCATTAGCGGCAACGATCTCTTGCTTTAGTTCGTCGTTCCAAAGATTTAATTCTACTAAATCTTTAAGAAGATGTTTATTTACGATGGCAAACTCGCCAGATAAAACACGTCTTGTATAGATGTTGCTTGTGTACGGCTCAAAACTTTCGTTGTTACCTAGGATTTGCGCTGTAGATGCTGTAGGCATAGGAGCTAGAAGTAAAGAGTTTCTAATTCCATATTTCTTAATTTCTTCTTTTAGGCCTTCCCAGTCCCAACGTGTGCTTGGCTTAACGCCCCACATGTCAAACTGTAGAATGCCTTTGCTGGCAGGAGATCCAGGGAATGTTTCATAAGGCCCATCTTTTTTTGCAAGGTCTTTTGAAGAAGTAAGAGCGGCAAAGTAAATACATTCAAAAATGTCACGGTTCAACTGTCTTGCTTCATCGCTTTCAAACGGAAGCTTTAACATCATAAATGTGTCAGCTAATCCTTGTACACCGATACCAATTGGGCGGTGGCGCAAGTTAGACTTTCTAGCTTCTTTTACAGGGTAGTAGTTAATATCGATGATGCGATTTAAGTTTTTAGTTACTGTATGAGATATTTCAAACAGTTTATCAAAATCAAACTTACCATCTTCTACAAACTTACTTAGGTTGATCGAAGCCAAGTTACACACTGCTACTTCATCAGGAGAAGTATACTCTAAGATTTCAGTGCAAAGGTTGCTAGATTTGATTGTACCTAAGTTTTGTTGGTTAGACTTACTGTTAGCAGCATCTTTGTAAAGCATGTACGGAGTACCAGTTTCTACTTGTGACTCGATGATCGCAAACCATAGATCTCTGGCACGGATAGTTTTTCTTGCCTTTCCTTCTTGCTCATATTTTGTGTAAAGCTCATTAAATTCTTTACCCCAAGTTTCTGATAAGCCCGGAGCTTCATGAGGACAAAATAGAGACCAAGTTGAGTCAGCTTCTACTCTTTCCATAAATAAATCATGCATCCAAAGGGCGTAAAATAAATCACGTGCTCTTTGCTCTTCTTTTCCGTGGTTCTTTTTTAAATCTAAAAAGTCAAAAACATCTGCGTGCCATGGCTCTAGGTAGATAGCAAAAGAACCTTTTCTCTTACCACCGCCTTGATCGACATATCTTGCAGTATCGTTAAATACTCTAAGCATTGGTACGATACCATTTGAAGTACCGTTTGTTCCTTTGATGTAACTGCCAGTAGCTCTAATGTCATGAATGCTAAGTCCGATACCACCTGCTGTTTGTGAAATCTCTGCGCATTGTTTTAAAGTATCATAAATGCCAGCGATGCTGTCTTCTTTCATTGTTAGTAGAAAGCATGAAGACAATTGCGGCTTTGGTGTAGCGGCATTGAATAGAGTTGGAGTTGCGTGCGTAAACCACTTTTCAGATAAAAGGTTATAAGTGTTTACTGCAGCATCTATGTCATTGCTATGAATACCAATAGCAACACGCATTAGCATTTGCTGAGGACGCTCTACTACTTTTCCGTGCATTCTTAGCAGGTAGGATCTTTCTAAAGTTCTAAAACCAAAGTAATCATATTCGTAATCGCGATCATAAATAATGGCGCCGTCTAAAACGTCTGCGTTTTTCATGATGACTTCATATATATTTTTGTCAATCAAAGAAGCTTTTTCTCCAGTGCGAGGATCGATGTAATTGTACATAGCCTCAATGTTTTTTGAAAAAGACTTGTTAGTTACTTTGTGTAGGTTAGAAACGGCAATGCGCGCAGCTAGTTTTGCGTAGTCAGGGTGAACCGTAGTCATATAAGCCGCAGTTTCGGCAGCTAAGTTGTCTAGCTCAGACGTAGTCACTCCGTCGTAAACACCGGTAATCACTTTTTTGGCAATTTCAACCGAGTCTACAAAAGCTGGCTCTAGCCCATAGCAAAGCTTTGCAATACGAGCTGTGATTTTATCAAATTTTACAGTTTCTTTTTTTCCATTACGTTTAATTACGAACATATTAAAACTCCGCGTCCATTGAAAATTGTCTAGAATCTTTGTCGCCCATCACACCAGATTTTTGATATTCTGATACACGTTTTTCAAAGAAGTTGGTTTTACCTTGTAAAGAAATTAGCTCCATCCAATCGAACGGATTTTGCGTGTTATATACTTTTTCGTATCCTAAAGACACAAGTAGTCTGTCTGCCACAAACTCGATATATGATGACATCATTTGCGCATTCATACCGATTAATGAAACGGGGATAGCATCAGTGATGAATTCTTTTTCGATAGAAACGGCATCTTTGATGATTGCGTGTATAGTTTTCTCATCTAATTTGTTTTCTAGCATTGAGTAAAGTAGACAAGCAAAGTCACAGTGCAAGCCTTCATCGCGGCTGATAAGTTCATTTGAAAAAGTTAGTCCTGGCATTAAACCGCGTTTTTTAAGCCAGTAGATCGCGCAAAAACTACCAGAGAAGAAGATCCCCTCAACAGCAGCAAAAGCCACAAGTCTCTCAGCGAATGATTCAGAGTTATCGATCCATCTCATTGCCCAGTCGGCCTTTTTACGTACTGCTGGTACTGTATCAAGGGCATTAAATAGCCCCGACTTTTCTTTAGGGTCTTTGATGTAAGTATCAATCAGCAAACTATATGTTTCGGCATGAATATTTTCGATAGCAATTTGAAACCCATAAAAGCATCTAGCGTCTGGAATTTGTACTTCATTGATAAAGTTTGTTGCTAGGTTTTCATTTACAATTCCATCACTAGCGGCAAAGAACGCAAGTACGTGCTTAATGAAGTGTTTTTCATTTTCATTTAGTTTTTGCCAATCTAAGAGATCCGGCGATAAATCGATCTCCTCAGCAGTCCAAAAACATGCTTCAGCTTTTTTATACATATTCCAAATAGAGTCGTGTTGTATTGGAAATAAAACAAAACGATTTGGATTGGCTTTTAACAGAAACTCTTCGCGAGTTGTCTCCATACTCTTCCCCTTTAACATCCCTGTAACTTTTAATTGTTTAGTATTTTCATCTTTTAGAAAACGATCTGTAATCAGCAAACCAATAGAATTGGAAACTGGCAAAGAAAATTTCGAAGAAAAATAAAGTGTAATTTGCCGCTTCACTACGCCTTGAAAGCTAAGTACTTGAAAGTAGTTCATTTAAGAAAATTTATGCCCCTTGCCTAAAAAATCTCATTGACGGGAAAAGTCTGTGGAAAAGGCTGTGGGGTCTAGTGTCACCACTATATCTAGTGTGTCTAAAAACTAGACTTTACTAGATATTGTGCTTTTTGGACAAAATGGAAAAATCAGGCTTTTCGTGATTTTTGGTAAAAAAACAGAGTTTAGCGACCAAAAAGATCGCGACAAAATAATCCAACACTATGAAAAAAACCACTACGTACTGGGTATTTTTCAAGAGTGATTAATAAGTCGTGAGAGACTCTTCTGGTAGTGACAGGAAGAGCAGTATTAGATTGTAAAACCTGTAGTGCTTCGATCATTTTTTTACGTCTCTCGATCGGATTTTTTTCAAGGCTCGCTAGAGTGAAGACTTGAATCATACTTAAATTTACTTCTTGTGCTGAGTTTACGATACTTCCTCTCAGCGCCTCAAAATGAGCGACAACTTCGGTTATAGATAAAGAGTACTCGAATCTTGTTTTTGGAATTAAAATTTGTAGCAAACTAAAGCCCATGCTGTAGATATCACTTACAACGCTGGTTCTTCCGCTCGTAGATACTTCAGGTGCATCATAATATGATAGCGGTAACAAAGACTTATTTCCAACTCGTTGAAAATGGTCGAAATCAAAAATACGCAAATTACCGTCCGGCATACGCCCGACATCACTTAGTGAAATTCCGCCGTGTGAATATCCTCCAGATATCAAATCTTTGGCCGCACTTAAATATAGTAATAGTACCTCTTGTGCGAGACGAACTCGTTGCTCGCTGTTTTGAATTTGCCCTACCTCTTGTAAAACTGAGCTACTAATTTGTGGCATCAGAAGAGCGGCATCAGCCTCAATTCCTTTGGATGCAAGTAGTAGGTATTCAAAATTTAAAAATGTATTGCTGTCACTGGGAATAGCTTCTTTGGCAGTTCTGAAATTACGTAAAAGTTCTTCGATTTCATCCGATTCATTGTGAATGTCTAACATCTTAATTACTTTAGGTGTGGTGTCAGCTCCTGGTGTTAGTTCAACAGCTTGGTAAATATCACCGCTATAGCCAAAATCGATATGTGTAGTTAATTTAAACGAGCGGCCGTCTGCAGTGCGAATCAAGTGGCCTTGTAAGCCTCCAACGCTTTGTAGGGTAGGCGAAGCAATGGATAGACTTAAAAACATAGAAAATAATAAAAACGCCATGGGACATTTCCTTAAGTAACGGTAAGTATGTGAGGGGCGAATCATACCAAAAGCCATAGGAGGCGCCACTAAAATGAGGTCTACTGGTGAATCTTACAGGACTGTAAAAAGAATATACGACAAATGGAGTCTCTTCGCTGTTTGATTTAGTGTGTACCCCAAGCAACTCTGGGCCTTGGCCTAAAAACAGATAATTAAGCTTTTTACCTTAGTATTACCTTAATTTCTTTTGTTAAGATCATACTATAGTATGCTAGGGAGGGTATATGTATTTTATTGGTTCACTTTTTATTTTTTTGGCCACGCTGAGCTCTTTTGCGGCTGATACTGCATCATCTACAGCAAGAATAGACTCAGAGCTAAGTAGGCTTGAAGTAGAAAGGCTAAACCTTGAAAATACCATTAAAAAAGAGAATGAGTTATTTCCTCGTGTAGGTGCTGCTGTTGCGCAAGGTTGGAGTGCTTTTAGGGGTGGTGTTGTAAGAACTTTCGGGGGAGATGATAGTAAACTAGAAGAAGAATTCAACGGGGCTCGCGAGTGGAATTCAAAAAGAGAACAGAGGGTGGATCAGGCACAAGCACAACTTGATAAGGTTAAGATGCAAATTGAAAGCACTAAACAAGATAGAACAAATATCGCTAATTTTGAGCGCAAACTTAGAGCGACTCAGGTTCAAGCTGACTTTGCAGCCTTAGAGACAGAGATAAAGGATTTTGATCGCAAACTGGATTTGGTAGAATCACAATATGATAAATCATTAATGGGAGCCTATATCCAAGATAAAATAGGTCAATTGCTAAACTCACAAGCTATATGTGCTGCCAGAAAAAGGTGTGCAACGAATGATCCGCAAAAAATAGATCCAGAAGTGATCCGTCAAGAGTTGTTTCCAGAGTCTGCAAAGACTCGCTCTGATTATTATGAAAAAGTAAAGAGTCGCCGTAGTACGGGGGCTAACTAATCGCCGTAAATCGATGTAAGAATGGGGTGGCCGACCCCATTGAATTTGGCTAATTTAAACAAGTGATCTTCTGCTGAGCACTGTACATTTAAAGATATGACATTTATAGATTCAGGTAGCCTTTATCGCGAATATCTAACTAAGTCTTCAAGTTATAATCATATAAAATAACCTCGAAAATTCAAATTTGGGCCGCCAAATCTGGAAGTCCTTGAGGGCGCGCGCAGCGTAGGTAAATGACAAAAAAGGGCCTTCAAATACCATGAAAATGCATATATTAGCTCTGTATTGGGCATAAGAATTGATAGGTAATACCCCGGTATGAGTATGTGGTACGTAAACCTATTATTTCTATTGTTCACAGGCCCCTTGCAGGCGGCTATTCCCAATACATCTGTTATGGGTTTTTCTGACTGGAAAAACCAAAAGATCAAGGCTGCTTACTCTAATTATGTAGGGAGCCAAAAGGCATACGAAGGGTTTAAGGGCACTGTCTTTGAGAGAAACAACCTATATAAGGTGGCGGCAAGAAACCACCGGGTATTAGCTGCGACTCGCAACCTAAGTATCCATGATTATTTCCAAATGTACCTAATGGCTCAGTATCCGGATAGTACGAGCGCCATGGAATCAGCCCTAAAATCTTTAAATGATAAGCAGGTAGCAGAACTCCTAATGTCCTACCAAAAAAGCCTACGCGGAAA
>JAGRAL010000090.1 GCA_020434605.1 Bdellovibrionales bacterium | reverse complement strand
TCAGACAACCTGCAAGATGCCTATACTTACTACTCTAGTAAAACCGCTGAGGTCGTCACAAAACTAAATGCAACAGCCCACAATACCAAGAATTACTTAAAAGGATATTTTCAAAGAAACTTTTTGTTTCACCCAACAAAACTAGAAGCCATTTATATTACAAAAAGCAGAACCGGTAAGGACAACCTACGTAAAATCACTTTTACTGATAAAAACTCCGCCCTACAAAGCGTCACTGATGATGTTTCTATCGCATCCACTGATAAAATGGTTCGAGCAGGCTGGAGCCCAGACGGTAGCAGTATTATCTTTGATAAAATCCATACTTATAAGGGTAAGTACCAGTATTTAGATTTATATTCCTACGACACAAGTTCAAAAAAAACCAATCCCCTTACTACTGGCAAACGTGCTCGCGATGCAGCTTATATCGACCAAAACCAGATCGTTTTTGTATCCTCAAATGGAATGCTTAGATTGCAACGTATGCAAGTGGGTGCAAACAAAGCTGAAACTTTATTTAAAGCCGGCTTAGAAAAAAAGATCTTAAGCCCTGTTCCTTTAAACAATGCTATATTTTTTGTTCTCAGGTATCCTAGTGGTAAAAACCAAGTCATCAAGTTAACAGATAAAACCGAAGTTATATATCAATCAAACTACCCTATTTATGATTTATCTAGTTGCTCACAAAACCTTTGTTGGATTGACGAGGCAAGTGGCGTATCTAATTTAGTATCATACGACATAAATAAAAAAACTCTCACACCTCTAACGAATACAAGAACAGCTATCACTTCAGGAACTGCTAACTTAAGCAATAGTATTTATAGTGAAGTAAATAGTAATGGTTCTTACTTAGTAGAAGGTGTTAAGACACCAACTAAATTAACAACAATACGTGAACCTACAGAAATAAGTGCACCGTGGAGTGTAGATCTTTTGCAACCCACTGAAGAAACCTACTACTCTACCACTCACTTATACCCAAGATACTGGTTACCATTTATCGCCGGTGATGATGCTGGTACCTACACAAGTATTACTACCGGCGCTAACGATCCCGCTCAACTACAGTCCTACACAGTTCAATTAGGCTACTACTCAGCCAATGATGAGTGGGATAAAATGTTTGTTTATCAAAATAACTATTGGGACACTCTACTAGGCTTAACCGCTTATGAAACTTATGAGTATTTAGAAAGCATTGACAGCAGTATCAAGCGCCAAAGAATTAAGTTTGATGTAACAACTAGTTTATATGGGATTAGCGAAGATTTATATTTAAAAGTATTTATTGATAATGAAACGGCTGGTATCGAAGATACAGTACAACGTAAAGCCCAAGGTGCCGGAGTATTTTTGACCTATGACCAAACAGACTCTGTACCTCATGGTGGGATGCTGCCAGAGACAGGTTATTTAGCTAGTGTTGGATATAGCGAGTACTTTAAAAAAGATGGTTATTTTGATTTTAAAGTTACCGAAGGCTACTTTGCACAATACTTAAATTATTTTTTGCCGGATAACCATGTGGTTCATTATCGACTTGCCGCTAGAAAGTCGGACAGCAATGGGCGCCCGCTTAGCTTGGGGAGTTTAACCATAGGTGGGCAAGAAATCACTAATGATAACTACACCTACTCAATTCGAGGTTACCCAAGTGGAAACTTCTTAGCATGGTCCGCTTATTTTGGTCAGATCAACTATACATTTCCTCTAAAAGATATTTACAGAGGTAGTGGCACTATGCCGATTTTTCTAAAAAGTATTTATGCTAATCTTGTGGCAGAATCTTTAGCGATTGATGGAGCTTACTATGATGAAGATGACATCTTAACCACAGTAGATACGGACAAAATATTTTCTGCCTATGGGGTGGAGCTAAAGGCCAATGCCGAAGTTTTTTATAACTTCCCTATAACTTGGGTACTAGGGTACTATTTTGGCACTTCAGAGCACGCTGGTGGCGAAGATCGTGTCTACTTTAGAGTAGAAGCTCCGGGGTTTTAATGACACCAAGTAAAAAGGCTACGTTTTATTAAAATGTAGTCTTCATTAAAACCTATGATTGCATACATAGTCTTGTCCTAATACATCATATGTATGCTTTTTCTTTTACTCTTTTTTGCTCAAGGTTTTTCAGACTGTAATCCTCAAGCTAACTCGTGTGGTTACTATGACCAGTGCCTTGAAAGAGCCTTTCCATGTGAGGATAACGGATATTCTCTTTCTTACGGTAAAAAGTATTGCCAAAAATATTTATCCCTTAATACTGAAAACTCTGTAAGTTTGTTTTCTCTCTCACCAAAAGGAAAAATATGGAGAGACCACACACTTTTGTGTCTACAAGAAGAATTACATAAGCAGTGGTTAGGGAGTGGCTTTGCCTCTTGCGAAGATTTAACTCAGTACGCCTTTGACTCACACCCTGGTTGTTATACCCAAAGTAATCCCTCATTTTGTGATTTAAAGTACAGTGACTGGCTACTGGTTACATCTGTTGTAGATGGACGAGATTTATTTAGCTTAAAAAGCGCAAAACAAATATCCAAAGTGGCCTTAACCTGTAGCACACATATTATTCGCTCATTAGAAAAAACGGATCAATTGCTTCGTTACAAATCGCAGGGCCCGTTACGCCGCGAAAGACTTTTATCTGAGAAAAAAGATCTAGAGTTAAAACTAGAATACATACAAAAATTGAAGAAGCAAAACTCGTCGAATTAAAGACGTCAGATTACTTCGCGAATCGACCTTCGCAAGCACCTAGAAACCCAAAAGTTGTATCACAAGTGTTCTCCACTGGCTGTACATTTTGATTGGGATCATCTACCGAAATGTAACCATCAGAAGGATCTGCAAAAACGACGTTCATATAATAGCGTTTACCAGGCGTTAAAGTGCAGTAGCCAAGTTGACTAATATCATTACTCATAGTGACGGCTGAGTTAGCAGATAGTTTTCTGCAAGCATTTGTATATGTAGCATCACCCAACTGTCTTTCATCTACAGTTTTATTATGTCTTGTATAGCGAAAATCACCTAGGCAAGGACTGATAGTTACATACATTCTGTAAGGCGCTGTCCCCACATAAGGAATGTGTGTATTAGTAACTCCACCTGACTTAATCCAGTTGATCGTTGCTGGAATTGAGCGCTGAGTTTCTTCAAATGCAATACTAATGTACTTATTTTTCATTGTTGGACGAGTACCTGTATAAGGGATGGTATAACAAGGTTCACTTTGACAAGCACCATCTCTTTTTAAAGTATAGCTACCCAAAAGAGTCAGTGGGCCTGGCGTTTTGGGGTAATCAAAGGTATGACCAAAGCTATCCCAATAACCAAAGTCACCGAATACCTCACTCCACGCAAAAGTATAATCATCATAACCCTCTGGCTGAAAAAGAACTCGCTGATCCATTGGTAAAGAGTCTTTATCGATGTCACAAGTATCATTTGCCATACCAGAAAAAGCAGGACCTTTTATACTACTATTCACTGGCGGAAAGGTAGGTGGAGAAGTAGGAGGTGACGTCGTTGGAGGTGCTGTTTCTATTGGTGGGTCAACAGGAAATTCATCACCGTCACCGCCACTTTTATCGTTAAATCCCGTAACTACGGCCTCCATCGGCTGACCGCAGTTTTGGTAGGTAAAAACCATTACCAACAACAACAACGCGCTAATACCGGATTGAAAAACTCTGACTTTATTCACATTAA
>JAGRAL010000089.1 GCA_020434605.1 Bdellovibrionales bacterium | reverse complement strand
TGGCCCTACATAACTTAAAGCAAGAAAGTGATAAACCTAAACATGCACTAGAAAGTATTTGTAGCTCGACAGAAGAGTTAACTTTATTTATCAATTCTATTTTAAACTTAAGCCGAGTAGAAAGTAAGGGCGTTAAGCTCCATCTAGAGAGCAGAGATATAAATGCTCTAATCAAAGAAGTAATCGAAAAAAATCAATTTCAGGCGGAGAAAAAGAGTATTCAAATTCTTTTTGAACCCGAACCATTGTTCTCAATAAAAGTAGATGTAGACCTTATGAGACAGGTTATCCACAATGTAGTTGAAAATGCTGTAAAATATAGCCCTGAAAATTCTAAGGTTTTAGTAACGACCGAAGAAGTAAATGGTGAAATTCTTTTACAAGTTTCTGATCAGGGCATGGGAATTTCTACAGACGATATCGATAAGATTTTTTATAAATTTTATCGATCCAAAAATGCCAAATCTTCTCCCATCAGAGGGAGCGGCCTTGGATTATATTTATCCGATTATTTTGTAAAATTGCACAATGGTAAAATTCAAGTTGAAAGCGTGCCCGAACAAGGTTCTACTTTCACCGTGAGTTTGCCGTTTTAGTTTTTGGGGGGATTTTATGTTGAAGTTATTAGTAGTAGATGATGATGCAGGCCTAAGATTAAGCCTTGCCTCTAGTCTACATCAAACCGGTAGATTTCAGGTTGAGGAAGCAGTTGATGGTATTGATGCTGTCGAAAAAATCACTGCCGCAGACTCTAACTATAATGTAGTTGTTCTTGATGTTGATATGCCAAGAATGAATGGCTTAGAAGCATTACAAAAATTAAAAGAACACGATCCTAGTTTAGTAGTAATCATTTTAACTGCACATGCAAATATTGAAGATGCTGTTCGTGCCGTAAAAGATGGGGCATATGACTATATCTCAAAACCGGTACAAACTACGGCCTTAATTGAAATGATTGATCGTGCACTACATGCGCACCAAATGATTAGTAACTTGATCTTTTCTGCCCCTACCCTAATGGATGGATCATCAAGATTCATTGGTAAAACGGTTGAGATGCAAAAAGTATTTCATTTAATTCATAGATTATCTAAGGTCGATACACCTGTGATGATTCGTGGTGCTTCAGGTACTGGTAAAGAACTAGTGGCTAGAGCCATTCACATGAACTCAGTTAGAAAAAATGAAAAATTTGTAGCTATCAATTGTTCGGCTATTCCTGAAAATCTATTTGAATCAGAGCTATTTGGACATGAGAAAGGTGCTTTTACTAGTGCTGATGCTAGAAAAATTGGAAAATTGCAATACGCTGAAGGCGGTACTTTATTCTTAGATGAATTAGGTGATTTACCCGTTTTAATGCAGGTAAAGCTACTACGTGTTTTACAAGAAAAAAAGTTTACTCCGGTTGGTGCAAACCGCGAACAAGATATGAACGTTCGAATTATTGCTGCTACAAACCGACCACTAGAGCAAATGATTCAAGAGCAACGTTTTAGGGAAGACTTATTTTATAGACTTAATGTGATTCCGATATATTTGCCAGAGCTTAAAGATCGTAAAAATGATATCGATCATTTGACCAACCATTTTATAACTAAGTTTAACCAACAGCATAACCGTAAAGTGACTGGTCTTAGTCCTGAAGCAATGGCGATCCTTAAAAAGTATGATTGGCCAGGTAATATTAGAGAACTAGAAAACGTAATTGAGCATTGCTTTATTATGGAAACTAGCCATCGAATCAATATCCAATCACTTCCCGAGAAACTTCTAACAGCTTTAGGGATTAGAAGTAACACTGTAACGGTAGAATCTCAGAGTGGTGAAGAAGAGTCGGTTACATCTAATGTTGGTATTTTAATTACTGACGATAAGTTGGATTTTAATAAGCACAAAGAGATGTTTGAAAAAGAATTCATCATTAAAGCACTAAAAACTTTTGGTGGTAGAATCAA
>JAGRAL010000088.1 GCA_020434605.1 Bdellovibrionales bacterium | reverse complement strand
ACTAACAGAGATTGTGATCTGATGGGCAAGACACCATTTTTTCAATTTATCTTTCAACTTTACCCCTTCCCTGTTACAAGTATTTATGGCCCAGAAGAACAAGACTAATTTTAGTCCCTATAAGCGAAAAAACCAAGGAAAAGTACAGTCCAAGAGCCGTGGCCACCTAAAAGCTGACAGTATTTACGATGAAGAAGAGGCTAATGACCGTCTTTTTGATATATTTAAAAATCACGATTTTTCGCATATATCACACGAGGCCAGGTTGGCCATGGCCAAGTATTATGTTTTATTAATGAACGAGCAAAATAAGCAAAACATTACTAGGATGCTCAACTTTAGAGATATTGCTATAAAGCAATTTATAGACTGCGCCATTATAAATGATTTAGTTAAACTAGAGTTCCCCTTAATGGATGTCGGCACAGGCCCAGGACTACCAGGTATTATTTTAAAAATACTGAATCCCGATAAACCTATGTATTTAGCAGAAGGTGTACAAAAAAGAGTAAACTTTTTAAAAGATGTTCGTGAGTCTATGGGCATACAAAACTTGGGTATTTTTGGCAGAAATATAGATCTACGTTTTCTATATCCCATGCACGCTGTTATTACCAGAGCCGTTGAAGATATTTCGAATACATTAGAAAATGTAAAACATAGCTTACAGCTAGG
Source organism: Bdellovibrionales bacterium (assembly GCA_020434605.1). GTDB lineage: Bacteria > Bdellovibrionota > Bdellovibrionia > Bdellovibrionales > UBA840 > JAGRAL01. Next base: position 1,572 of record JAGRAL010000088.1, on the reverse strand, counting down.
CGGCGTTGTATACTTTATGAAAGGCCCTAATGTTGATGAAGAACTACAAATGGCTTTAGAAAAACATGGGGAGCATTACAACCTAGAGAGCAACATCAAATACTCTCTACCAAAATCTACCCACGACCGAAGGCTTTTAGTATTTAGAAAAATCAAATCCCACCCCACGGTTGACCTAGAGAAAATATTAGATTTAGACTATGAGAACGATGATGAGTAAAATAGAAATTATCACCTCAACAACGAACTCTAAATATAAAACGTGGTTAAGTCTTTTACAAAGTAAAGGCATACGCCAAGAGGGTAAATATCTATTATCTGGTAAAACCGTAGTCTTAGATGCTTTAAAGAACCATAGATCACACATAAACTGTATACTTTCAGTAAAAGACAGCTCAAGCATAAGCGTAGACCCTGAAATTCAAAGCTTTCAATTATCTCAAGATTTATTTAATAATCTCGACGTGTTTGGAACTGATCACCCCATACTTGTTGTAAATACTCCGACTATTTTAAATTACGAAGACTTAAAAGAAAGTGGCATCACTGTTTACATCCCTGTAGGTGATCCTAGTAATCTAGGTGCAATGATAAGATCATGTAATGCTTTTGGTGTTACTAATATCGTTTTATTAAAAGAAGCAGCCAACCCATTTTTGCCCAAGTCAGTAAGAGCAGCTAGTGGAAATTTATTTTCGATTTGTTTTTACCAGGGCCCATCAATTCATGATTTAAAAACAGATGCAAAAAATATATATGCTCTTGATATGAACGGAGAAGATTTACGAAACTTAAGCACACAAAAAAATATTCGTTTACTTGTAGGCGAAGAGGGGCCTGGTATCCCTGATTATTCATTTAAAAAGATTTCTATCCCGATACATACAGACTGCGAGTCATTAAACGCTAGCGTTGCACTTGGCATTGCTCTCTACGAACTAAAAACAAACGTAAGTAAATAACCTTAGAACACTCTAATAAATTCGGCACCACTAGGCTCCACGCCATCTTGCCACAAGCTTAAGACATAGCCACCGTCACCAGAGCCCGTCGGTTTTACCGCCATGGCTCCGTGATTCTTGAGAATTTGTATATGCTCCCTTAAATTGGCATTCACTAAATTCCAATCCTGAAAACATGATAGTCCCAGATCAATTCCCTCTTTTAAAAGAAAGGTGTCTTTATCACCCTTTAAAGCCTTCAAAATTAAATCTACAGACTGCTTCATTTTATCATCTACACGCATAGCCATTTGCGAATAGTCTTCATGCATTTTTTTTACTTTATTCACGCAATCAGAAGTTAGACCACGGTTTCCTGAATATGAAAGATACAAATTTGGCTTCCACGAAAAATCCAGAACCTGCATACCCTCAAGACGATTAAATAATATCGGCTTCCCTTCTAAAATAACAGCGATGTCTAATCCACTGCTCTCACCGTGAAATAAATTTTCAATTTCTTTTGCAAAATGAAATGCGTTGTTAGCTTCAACCCAACCCATATGAACAAAAAGTTGAACCACCGCCACGCAAAATGCGGCTGAGGCACCAAGGCCTGAGCCAATGGGTA
>JAGRAL010000001.1 GCA_020434605.1 Bdellovibrionales bacterium | reverse complement strand
ATTCAGGCTCCTCTAAAGAGTTAAAAGCCTCAGTGTCTGCGATTGGCAAGTTAAAGACTTCAAATTCATATGATATTTGATTTTCTGCACAAGATTCGGTTTGGCCCACTGGATAGTATTGATAGTTCAATAAGAACTGAGGCTCTATACTTGAGTCAGCATCACTATTTGGGTTTCGCCCGACATGTATTTCTTCGTAATTATCTAAATCATCACCATCAGAGGGGATATCATCCGCTTCTAATACGCTAGTCTGAAATAGCACCTCTACAAAGTCTAATATATTGTCTTGATCTGTATCAAATCCAGTAAAGCCTGGAAAATCAGTGTCAAACAAACCAAAGCTGACTGGCGTTGATGCTCCTGCTATAGAACAATTGACTGATGATTTAATATAGCAGAGCCCATCTAAAATTCCAAATGTTCGGCGATTGTTTGGCAAGTACTGAAATCCTAGGTTTTGCAGTTCAATTTCTTTAGAGTCTAATACACCATCTGCATCAGAGTCCGCGCCAAACACACCGTTACTATCAATTCTACCATTTAAATTTACGATATAAAAATCGACTACCCTAAATGTGTCTCCCGTCTCGTGTGACCCACAAAAAGACCCTTTAAGTCTCTGCACCTTTACCTCAGGCACTGGTGTAGTCAAACTAACATCCCCACAGTTTTGGTAAAAAACTATGGGAATTAGCATTAGAATAGGAAAAACAAATTTATTCTTCTTCATGGGTCCACAAAAAAACTGTTACAGTATCTTGGATCGCTAAAACCACAAGATTTACAATTGGCCGCATTATGCCCTGGTAAATTAGGACATTCGCAACAATCTGTTGGAAATCTATTTCCGACTTCTATTGGTTCACACGCACTTAAGTCACCCTGATTTCGCGTAGGCACATTACCAACAAACTCAATCCACGGACAACGCAATACATCTAATCTAATAACTGCTTCGACTGGCTCTTCTGGTGTACATCCAGGTGGATCTGGCTGAGTTGGAATGGAAATTTGTCCATCAACAATCTGACAAGGAGATCCATCTTGAAGTTCACAGGTTGCGTCCGCGAGATCATAAGGAACTGGAACTGTTGTAGGACAGTCTACAGAGTTTTGACAAATAGGTCTGCTAACTCTTGGTAGTACATACTCTGGATTGTCAGGATGCTTTGATAGAGGACAATACTGCAACGGATGTTTAAAGCAATTTGGTGTACCAGGCACACAAATTTCAGAATTATCACACTGAGGCTCATCACTACAGTAACGATCTGAACAAAAACGTCTACATCCACCATATGGCACTTGTATTTTCTTTTGGTCTACGTAGCATTTAGTACATTGGCGTTTACAATACGGTGGAATATACTTTAAGCAAGGACCATTTTGACAAACCTGACTATCACCGGTACCCACGCAAATTGGGTCACCACGAGAAACACACTCAAAGTTCCCTCTTCTTGACCAGTCATCAATTGGTTTATAATAGACTCCACCGCCTCTAAAGTAATTACAGTCAATTACACTGTTTCCACCTTGTACTTCGCAATTACCAGGTATACCAGAGTGACAAATCTCACGAGTCGAAGGAACACACTTTGCGTCTTTAAACCTTAGGTTCTCAAGCATCAAGCATACTTTATTGCTGGTATCAGGTGGTGTACTACTACCTTGTGCAAAAACACTTGCGATTGATAAAATCATCCATAATATCATTGCAATTCTCCTAATAATTTAAATTCTCCGATATTTACGCGAAAACTTCTACTATCATAAAATTTAGCCTTTAAAACAAGACCAAACAAATACTTTTTATCTTGCAAAGAGTTTAAAGGCTCAGCAACATAAGTTAATAATATTATGTTTTCATCAGCAGCATGACTAAAATTAAAATCGGCACTTGGATTTGGATCTACGTACGCGTTTACATCTGGAATTACAACCATTTGATTTACGTTAAATTTGATACCTAGATCAGAGCTAATTCCTCCAACCTCACAGCGGTTTTCATCTCTGCTGATTGTAGCAATGTTTAAATTTGCAATCGGCATTGGATAACGTATGTCAGATGAGTTAACATCTCTACCAACCTGCACTTCTTCATAATTTAAAAAATTATCCCCGTCATAATTTAAATTACTATCATTTAAGGTGGTACTAAGCCCTCTAATTTTTTCTATAAAACTTGGAAGTAAGTCCTCATCCTGATTAAAGTTATCAACATACGAATCAAATATTTCGCGAATTCCTGATTGCAGCTCGATAGAGCTCTGTTGACTATCGGGTACCCCATCCATATTAGAATCAACTTCGAGCAAGTCTTTAGATGGCAGAGCTGTTAAATTGATAGCCATAAAATTTTTAACTTGATAAATAATATTTGAGCTCAAACTGACAGCATCTTCAATATATTCAGAAATCTGCGCAAAGTCAGTTGCCGCTAGAGTTTCAACGTTAATATCAAATACCTCTGCCAGTGGATCTAAAATTTCACTAGCATCCTCTGCATTGTCACTTGGTCCGTAGTAAACAGGAAATAATTTAATACCTCCAATTTTACTTTGCAGTCTATAGTTCATTGTTTCTAAAATGCTCTTATACCAAGTGTTTGAATACGCCTGCTCTACGCACTGATAGTAATTTGGGTTTGAAGTATTTCCACAAGAAGCAAAAGCTGGATTTTCAGCATAACACTGATCTCTCTGCGGTCCATATGGTACAAAATAACATGGGTCATAACGGTCCGTAGGTTTACCATCCGTTAAAAATACAACGTTATATAAATTCTTGTCTCTGTTACCACTTGAAATCTCATACATCATTTTTTCTTCAAGACATCTTAGAGCGGCCAAGTACGATGTGTTCTTCATAGCAAACGGACTATTCTGATTTCCGGTACGTGTACCACGACCAGCATTATCAGTTTGCGCCTGAAGGCTTCGAAGCGAATTCACAGCAGATGTAGCTTGCGCGCTATCGATAAAACCTGAAGAACATGACTCGTATCTATCATCTAATATCGCTTCATCGTGAAAGCCGATTACTGAAAATTTAGAGGCAGAGTTTGCCGCAGAAATATTTTGAATTAAATTAGTCATTACACTAAATCTCTGCCCAGCCCTATCTGTTTGCTGGCTAAAATCAATTGTGTGATTCCAACTACCCGACTCTAATTGAACCGCCTGACCCAAGCCAAGGTTAGATAAGCTCATATCTACTATAAATACGATACGAGCTTCAATTCCTACTTCTTCACCAGCAATAGGGCAAATATGACCGTCTGCTGTGGATTTTGCTGTAACCTGCACTTCTTCTGGAACTTGCAGTGATACATTTCCACAGTTTTGAAACAACGCAACTAAACCAAGAGATAACAACATCAATAAAAGAGTCGATTTTAATTTCATCTCAACTCCTTAGGGTCTGACCACTTCATAGCGTTAAAGTTTTGCAGCTGAACATCAAGTAACATTTGCGAACCAGTAAACGGAGCTACAATTTCATGGTAAATCCAAAATCTATCACCCTGATTAAGAGCATTATCTACTCGTCCAAAAAACTGCATTCTGTTTTCACTAGGGTTTAAATCCCTATCAATGATTTGCGGACTATATAGATGTTCAGGTGTTAAACTTCTATGACTAAATAGATCAAGAACCTTCTCACTTCCTAATGTACCAATCGAAGGTATATTTACTACCTGAATTGTGTACAAAGGCACTAAAGCTTGCGTTCCGCCCGGTAACTCAACCGGCGCTTCGCCCACTACTCTTACACTTACCTTTACTTGTTTTTCTTCGCCCACAACGTCAGAACGTAACCAAGGACCTAAACCTAATCTAAAATTAAATAGATTAGAGTGACCATCACCATCATAATCTTGGTCAATATCACTCGTAATTGGACTTAATCCAAATAGTAGTTCGTGAGAATCTAAAATCCCATCTCCATCCGTATCTACATCGTAGTCATTAGTGCCAATTGTTTTTTCTTCGCATTCATTAAGACCATCACCGTCTTTATCTACCTGAGGTAGACAACCCACACTTTCACAAATTCCAAATCTAAAGCGAATAACATCCAAGCATTGTCCATCACTTCTAGCTTTTGTTTTATCATATCCTTGATCAGCGATTTGCTCTTCTTCGTAGTCACTTAAGCCGTCACCATCAGAGTCTGCCTCTAATACACCATTCGCATTTACTTTTGCATTTGCATTAATAGCATATAAAAAGGATAACCTGTAGGCTTCAATAGGACTCATCCCAGGGAATAAACTTGGAACATCCCTAGAAATTAAATCTGCATGTCTGTGGTTATTAGTAAAAACCTCTCTAGCTTTTAAAATCCAATTTCCCTCAGGGATATAATCTAAAAACCAATAGTGAAACCTTGGGTCTGGATTTTCTACTCTAAAAAAGTTAAATCTATAATTTATCCATGGATATAGATCAAAAACACTTTCCATAAATCTAATTTTTAGCATGATACGAACTACATCATTAGCTGCATAATCTCCCCAGTAGTTAGTAATCGTCTCAAGTAAGCTTTCTGGTTCTGCATTTGTAGTGTTATTACCATTTTCACCACTTGGAGTAGATCTATAATCCATAACAACTTCTAAACATTGTCTTGGACAAGTACCGCTTAGCTGGGGAAGAGTACCTGAATTAATCAGTGTAGACACCTGTGTTCCGCATTTAGCAAAACAATCTAAGCCAGAAGATGAAAAATCAACCTCATGAAAACTGCAATCCCGTGTTTCCCAACAGCCATTTTCTCTATGCACCTGCTTAACTTCCCATAACTTTGAAATTGCCTTCTTTACGTGATCTTTTCTTGGCTTTGGAATACCATCAGATAAAAATACTACTTCAAATCTAGCATCTGTTATCTCGCCCCTATCTTTTCTACCTTGCAATGTTCTTAATTCTTGTAAAATGATATTCGTTGCATCTTCAATTCTCGCACCTGGAACAGAGGTAGTCATAAGATTTACTGCTTGTGACTTAGCTCCATCTACTAAAAGAGCCATATCCTCATTGATACCATATTCTGCATACTGAGACGGAGGAGGAGCACTTGTTTGATCTTCAACGTTAAGCACAGCAAGACTTAAAATTTTTAAATCTGATATTGTCTTTTTTAAATCTGCCACTGTAGAAAAGGTTCTTCTGTTTAAGTTAAAAACTCTGCCTGCAATATTAGGATTGACCTTACTGATTTCTTGGCTTGAAATACCAGTCGCTGGAACCCCAGCAAAAGGAATGATGATTGCTTTAAATTTATCTGGCGGCAAATGCTGATTTGCCAAATAGCTTTCTATATCTCTTACCCACTTATCCATAGCTTGCAAACGCAGTAATTTAGGATCTGTACCTTTTCTTACGGTGCATGGTTGATAACTATAAGTAGGACTTGTTGATGTATACAAATAGTCTTCATTGTAAGCCATATCAACGGACTCAGCACACTCGGTTAGAGTCATTGAAGAGCTCATATCAACGATAAATACAGCACGCATCTCCATATTAGGAACATCAGGAACCGCAAGGTGACTTGGGTTTGACGGAGGAGAGACTGTACTTGCAATTGGATCTTGTGTTGTTTTTGGAAGTCAGCTGATTTCACCGCAGTTTTGCCACAAAAATAAAAAAGCCAGAAATAGCAAAAAACTTCCGGCAAATTTTAGCTTTAAACCTGCAGTATTACTCATACATATTATATCGGTATTAGAGCGTACGAACTTGAGACAAACGGCTAAAAATGACTTAAATCAGACAGCAATCATTGTAGGCGTAATTAGACCTTAGTTGTGTATCAAATTGATACACATTCTAATAAGACCTTAATTTACGGCATCGTAAAAGTTTGTATAGTCGATCTCAACGCCTGAGCATGTCAGTGTTATGGTTGTAGCTCCCGTAGCGTTTCTATATATACCAAATCCAATTAATGTATCACTTGGGTTGACACTTATTGTTCCCGTACTATCTGCAGGACTTGGACTAGTACATGTAGGATCCGACGATACCGTAACAAAGCTTGGGTTATTGGATGTAATCGTACAATCAAACCCCATTGCCACAGGCCCTGGGAAGGATACTGTTCCGCCCACACAACTTGATGTTGGTACTGAAGATGTTGAAAACGAAACCGCAACCGGCATCATTAAAGAAACCGTTGTTGGTGAGAATGTGACAGGCATTGTACCACCTGATACATATGTGAAATTAAATGTATGTGTACCGCCCACCAAGTCATCCATATAATAAACTGAATACGTCGGCGTGTTTGCAGGAATCGATGCTGCATAATTCTGCGTAGATGATAAAGATGCTGTGCAGGCATCATCCGAATAATACCCAGGAGTTGTGCCTGGGCTGGTTCCGTTAATACCAAAATTAATCGCTGCTGGATCAGAAACACCATCAAATCTTATTTCTTTACAAGTTGGATTGGCCCCAGGGAACACACTCACAGAAATATTATTCGTAGCAGCTGGGCCAAAACCGTAACCAGCAACACCTGATGACCAGTATTTTTTAGCTCCACCAGAAAACTCTTCTCGGTATGGACAAGCCACAGCCGCTGGAGAGTTAATGCCAATCGAAGCTGCGGTCGTAACATTAGCTGTAGTGATTGTATGCTCCATATCATCAGGATAACTATCTATAGGAGATGCATCAGTAGTGCCATCCACATAGGGTTTGTGCGCAACAAACATTGATCTGATTTGCCCAGCGACAATCGCTTTACAATCCACGTCTCTATCATTTACATCATTTTGATTTACTAAATATACGGATGTACCGCGAATCAAACTAGTAAGAGCTGAGGTACCAATTGTTTTTGGTAAATACTTCCATTTAATTTTATATCCACCAGCCACTGGCTCACTTGGTAAAAAATCAAAGCGATTATTTGTGATGTCTTCAACCACTTGATACGTCGATCTAAAAGGCACTGCGTTTCTGGACATGGCTTGATAGTAAGGTCTAACACAAATACTAGAACCTACGTAGTACACAGAGTTATCATTGCCAGCGCATATAGCTGTACCTGATGTACCTTCAGCTACCCTTTGCGCAGTGGTAGAACTGCTTCCAAAAGAATCTGTCCATTGCACTCTAAATGTAGACCAATCCGCAGAGTAAGCAGTCGGATTGATATTGGTATTCCCTTGGTCCGTTGCTAAAATTAAAGGGTTTGTAGGATTAACCCACTGACCAGTGCCATTAATAGGATCTACTAATTGTGAACTTACAGTAGATACATAATTATCAGGATACGAAATAGGTCCGCCTGCCAACCTAACACTAACTTCAAAGTCGTTTGCAGAGTTTGCATCTATATCTCTATTAACTATATTTAATGTATTATTGTCAAAAAACCCTATAACTACATCTTCACTTTGGATTTTA
>JAGRAL010000087.1 GCA_020434605.1 Bdellovibrionales bacterium | reverse complement strand
AACCTCTTCATTTATGCTACTACAAATAACATCATTAAAAACTTTGCCCTTCTGCCCGCGACAATTGGTGATAAAAAATGTCTTCTTATCACCGTAAATGGTGTGTTTTGTATTATAAAGGTTTTCAGATTGTTTAATACTTTCAGTTGTTGATACAATACTATTATTTTCGCGTTTTACTACAAGTGAATAGAGACCGTTTACTTTAGAACTAACTATTTGCGAGTCATTTGCTCCCTTACCTAATTCATAATTATAATACATGCTTGTGATTGACCCTACTCCGTTTGCGTTTAGTTGGATGTCCCTATTTACTAGGCTGTGATTAAATGAAGTACTGGCTGTTGCATTAAGACCGAGTGAAAATACTAAACTAAGTGTATATAACATATTAAGCCCTTTATTAACTAAGGCTAACTCAAATTTTGCGAGTGATAAAGATAAGAACTAAAAAGCAGTCAGCGCTCTAGACTAAAGAGCTGACTAAGATAATGTGCGGTGTTTTGTATCTGTCTATTTGAGACTTGTCCTTAAAGCAGCAATCGACCCTGTAATTATATAGGACCGATTGCAGGTAAAAGTCAGTTGTTTTGACATTTAACATAGGTCCCAACTGCGGGATCCCATGTTCTATTTGCTTGCATACTATTAGACCGAACAACTTCAATTTTTGATGTTGCCTGACAGTTCGCTCTTAATACATGAAATGTTCTAAAACTATATGAAGCTCCAACAGCTGTTTCTGTATAGTTGTCTTTTTCTTTATCTAAAGTCGTCGGATGATCATATCCTCTTACCCAAGTTTGACGGACATGAGCGGTAAAAGCTCCCATTGCACGACTTAATTCGATGCTATTTGCAGATAAACCATTATTACCACTAAATGAAGTTAATCCTAGGCGCGTGTTATGACTTACTTCAAAATTACCCCACACCGTATACTCATTGCCTCTGTCTCCATTATGGTCATAAGCAGACGCTCCAAACTGTATTTTTCTATCTTCTGTAGAGACCTCAATTTTACCACCCACAGAATTCAGGCTGTAGATGTTTTTATAATTATCATATTCATCATCAGAGGCATTAATATATCTCGCAAGATAATCAAACGCTTCAAGGTAAGCAGGTCTTTCACTAAATGCTCTGATTTCGGTTGTAATCACCATGCCACTGTCAGTGGTAAGCTGGCTACCTACAGCTATAAAACCTGTTCCACCTGTTGAACCTAGGGTTTGCGCTTTATCTGGTGAGATTCTAGTTTTATCTCTAGCAAAAGGTGTTGCTTCAGTATGCTCTTTACCTAGCTTAAAGTAGATGTCTTGATTTTCATTTACAAAAAAAGGCATGCCGATTGTAATTTCTTGTGCAGTTACTTCATCGACAACATGACCTAAACGTTCGTGATTTGTATTTAATTTATCAGCCATAACTGTCTCGATACCGACTTGAACTAGCTGATCTTGTACGGCAGGTGGAGCCGCAACGAACATCGGATTTGCAGATAGGGCTTGCCTGATTTGATATTCAATTGCCGCTGCATTTTGTATAAAAAAGTCTTCTACTTTTTCTGCCAGCTCATCTTCAACTCTGCTATCTAGTGCTTTCCCCGCAACAGAAGCTTTGATAACCAAAGTGAATCCTGTCATTGTGGTGTCACCGTTAAATAAGTCTTTGAGTTGAGCTTTACCATCACCTTCACCATTAAACCTGGCAAATATGTTGGAAGCTAAAATCTGCAGTTTTGCTTTATCATCTTTATCAGCAACGATAAACTGATCACTTTCAACTCCAAAGGTCCATCCTACTTGTGATTCTGTAGGCTCATTGGCTGCAATTGATAGGGCCGGCTTTAATAATGCTAATACGACTAGTATTTTTAAATTTGTAAACTTCATAGAACTCCCTCGCTATTGGCATGGGAGAATAGAGCAAATTTTAAAAAAGCGTTGGAAAAAGATTTGGCTTTGTAAATAATTACATCTTTTGAATTTTTTGTTATTTGCGTAACCATCAGAGAACAGACTTATATTTATTTATAGACTTAAAGTTTACCTTGTCCTTAGGGTTTATATGATTAGATTACCCCATATTTATTTTTGTAGGGTAATCTCAAAATTATCTTTTTTCACATAGATATAGGCTTGTATTTCCTATTGCTGGCTCACCAGGAAAAAACCTTAAGATACCGGCTTGCCCCGATTGGCCTACAGTGAAAGTAACTCTTAAGTCTTGTAGACTATTATCTGTTGAAAATACTTTTTTATAATGAGAACCAGATATGAGTTTTAACTCATGGTTTAGTTCAGGTTCAGCCCCTGGGTAGACTACTTGGCTATAAAGACCTGCCGACTTACCATCATCAGCTACAACAACTGAATAGGATGAACCCAAAAGAAGGGTTCTTGTGTTTAAATCTTCCATGTCACAGTAAAAAGTATCAGCCGCCTGTACAGTGAATGAACTTAAAAACGCTATTAAGAAATATTTCATATACACCTCGCTGCCATGCAAGTAGCAAATTAAGCAAGGTTCATCAATTTAATAATCTATAAGTAATATAAGTGAAATAAGGTTAAAGCTGGTGCCCCGGGCCAGACTTGAACT